>DATLUO010000140.1 GCA_035533075.1 Pirellulales bacterium
CCATGAACCTTTGAACTACGAAAGCATGCTCGCCTTTCGCCGAGTGTCCCGCCTTCTGCCCAAAGATGTTCCGATCATTCTCGAAACGCCCGTCGCGGCGGCGAGAATCGAGAAAGAGCTCGAAAAGGTCGGCTGGCTGATTGAGTGACACTACAGTTCGCGACCGCCCGAACAGTTCCCGACCGCCCGAAGCGAATCGCTGGATGACGTCTGAAGATGACGGCTTCGTGGAGGCCGCTCTTGCGCTGACGCTTGCGCATCCGCTCGATGGATTCGAGCCGAAAACCGAAGTGCCCGAAGATCGAGGCGAGAATCTCGTCGCTCGGCGGCCCGATCAAGCCCAGCTCTTCCGCCACGCTGCTCATTTCCCTCGTTGTCCTGGTATAGAGGTGCGGCCATACTTCGCGTCGCTGGTTGGAGTAGCGGAGCAACTGGCAGGTCCGGGTGGCCCTCGATCCATTGCCAACCCATTGCCGCGAGCTGCCGGCCGAAGGGCTTTTCGACGACCTCAGATTCCCTATCAATGACGCTCGTTGTCATTCCCAGGCTGGTACGCTCAGCAAGACGTACCGAGGTTTGCCGCTGCCGACCTGAGTCGCCATCACCGAAATCTCTGTGGGCTGGTGCAGATGGCGGTTGATCGAGTCGGGATCGGCCACCCCTGGACCGACCTTGCCGCGAATCACTTCGCTCTCGGCGGAGAGCCTGAACTCAAACCGCCGCGATTCCGGCAGCACGCCGAGAAACTCGCCGTGCAGCGTCTTTCGCTCCTCTCGCAGGTTTTCGCGGCTCAATCGCGCCACGGCGCGGCGGACCTCGCCGACATCGCGAAAGCGTGAGGCCCGCTCGTTAAACTCCAGCGCGCAAACGGCTTCGTTCGAGGCAAGCAGCTCCAGGAATTCGCGGACCGCCGCAACGGCACGCGGATCAGCCGCCGACGCGGAATCGGCCAGGTCGTCGTCGCTGCCTCGCGTACCTTCCAACAAGCCCCGAACGATTTCAAGAGCTTGGCCCGCTGGGTTCTCGTCGCCGAAATCGAGCACATTGGGGCGATACTCCTCGAACTCGAAGCCGAACGATCCGACAGCAGTGCTCGTGATCAACAATTGGCTGTCGGCACGATTGGGGACCGGCCCCATGGCGGCCAACGGCGCCGCAAGACCGGCGGCGACCTTGGCCACCGCGTCGGCAAATCGGTTGGCCGCCTGGCTGCCAAAGTCGGCGAAAATCCCTCGGCAGTCGAGCACCGGCCGACCGCCAAACGTGAGCACCGCCCGCGCGGGTCCGCGCCGCGGCGCCCCGCCCGCGGCGAGCCGCTCGTCAACTTCCTCCAAACGGGCCTCCAAGCCGGACCGATCGAGCACGTTCTCGCGCGGAATACCGGCCAGCATGCGCCGCAGGGCGGTCTGTTCGCTACGAAGCTGATTGTGTTCCTGAATGTTCATGGCGTAGCTCCCGTCGGCGGGGCCGCACTCAGATAGGCGGCCGCCGTGCCGTCTTCCACGAAGGCCAAATCAATTGTCAAGTAGCCCTTCCACCGCGCGTCGCGCCGGTGCGACCACATGCTGTACCAATAGGTGCTTCTTTCAATAAGCCGGTCCGCAGCCGTCGCC
Organism: Pirellulales bacterium; assembly: GCA_035533075.1. NCBI lineage: Bacteria > Pseudomonadati > Planctomycetota > Planctomycetia > Pirellulales > Pirellulales bacterium. The sequence goes on from DATLUO010000140.1 coordinate 1,614, forward strand.
AGGTCCACCAGATAGGCATCCATATTATAGACATTTTTGAACGCCAGGCGTTCATCCTTCGTGCGCGGAAAAAGGCCCGGATTTCGGGCTTGGATTTCAAGCTGCGTGGCCCCGGCGGGCAGGTGAAAAAAGGTCACCACGTCCAGGTCATTTGGGGCGCGGTCTTCCAGTAGCTCGATGTTCTCCAAAAAGCTGCCGTCGAGCCACTGGAATCCGCGCGTCAATCCCACCGCGTGCAATCGACTTCGATACCGCAGCAATCCGTCGAGAATGGCATGCCGCTGGGGCGATGTGTTGAACCGCAGCACCACCTCCGACAGAGAAACGAAGTACGGCGACCGCTCCGAGCTTGCCGGTCGTGTCGCGTCGATCGGCGGCAGAATGCCGGTTGCTGTCCACGGCGGTATGGCGACTCGCGACATCACGCGCCCCCCGTTTCAATTTTCGCGGATACACGCATGCGGCCGCTCAGCAGATCGGCCATCAGGCCAGGCGACCGGTCGGCTTGAGCGACACAAATGTGACGCGGATGCCGGCAACCGATGACCTCCTGAACGTTGCTCACCCGATGCCCTCCGCCAAGCGCACCGCGAGGTGCTTTCGCGCGCGTACCCGACGCAGGCAGGCGCAATGCAGCAGGCAAACTAGCAGGTTGGGCGGTGAATGCAAGCGGGCGCGAGGCTTGCGTGGCAACATCCGTCGGCTTCCATATCGCTTGCCGTTGCGCGTCACCTGTTCGCCGCCGGCGGTCTCAGGCACCGATTCACCGAGCGCCTTGACCTCCACCACGGCCCGCAGGTTGCCCGACTTGGCCTTGGCGAGGCCGAAATCGGGTCGCCCCGAGCCGGTGTCGGCCAGTTCCGCGGTCGCGCGGACGGCCGGATCAAGCTCCGCCCCGACGGCATTGAGCAGATTTTCCAGGGCCGCGCGGTAGGAAAGTTCCGGCGTGCCTCTTCTGCTCGCGCGGATTTCGAACAGGCGGTCGAGATAGGCGGCAACCGGTTTCACGTGGCGGCCTCCGGAGCAGGCTTGAGAAACTTGACGTAGGCCAACATGCCCATGCGGTCGACGGTAAAACGCACGAACGCCGGGTCGCGCTTCTGGAGCGTTTTGAGCAACTCCGCTCCCGGCGTAAGGGCGAGCAAGACCAGGCTGCGCGTGAGCGGCGAGTAAGTCCCTTTCCTGATCAGCTCCAGCGACGTGCCGAGATAGGGATATCGCCGCCAACTGGCCTCTGCCAATTTGCCGGTGCGCGATGGAAGCCTCGCGTCGGCCAGGCAGACGTCCTGGATTTCCAAACGTACCGGTGCGCCGTTCGCCGGTTCGAGCACCGCATTACCCAAGTCGTGATACGAGCGGTGCGTAAGCCGGTTTGTCACGTACTCGCGCGTTTGAGCGTCGAGCGGGGACGAGACGACGACTCGTTTCGTGACACACTCGATGAGGCGTTTGCCGAGCGTTTCCAAGTTGCTGGTTTCGGTCTTGTTGACCAAGGCGCAAAGCGGCTTCAAATAGCCGAGCCGTTGCATGGTTCGGTTGGCCGAATCAAGCACGCGAATGCGTTTGGCCATGGTGAAGTCTGCTACCCCTCGCTTCCGCCGCAAGGCCCGGGCGATGTCGCGTTGGACCGAGGCTTTCTTGATCCTCTCGCGCTTGTCGTGCAGTTTGCGGCCGCGGCAAATGCCCCTGAGCAGCTTCACGCGGCCCTGTTTGAAGTACATCTTCAGGGGCACCAGCGTGAGACCCAGTTCGACCGTTGCGCGACCGTGTCGGAGAGTTCAGCCCGGTCTGGGAATTGCCGGGAAAGTAAGGATCTCATAGGGCCTATTCCATCCGCCGCCGAAAGAGCAGCGTGGCGGCTGAGAGCGTCACCGTCGCAATCACGGCCATCGGCCAGATGTAGGCCAGGGCGACCGCGGCGGGCATGTCTTTCAGAAACACGCCCTTCACCACCACCATGAAGTAACGGATTGGATTGGCGTAGCTGACGTATTGCAGCCAGTCGGGCATGTTCTCGATCGGGCTGGCAAATCCGGAAAGCAGCATGGCCGGCACCATGAACACGAACCCTCCCAGAATCGCCTGCTGCTGCGTCTTGGCCAGGGCCGAGATGAACAACCCCACACCGATCACCGCGAACAAGTAGACGACCATGGCGGCATAGAGCAACGCGAGTGAGCCGTGCAGCGGCACGCGGAAGGCCAGCACACCCACCAAGATCATGCCCGACGCTTCGGCCACGCCGACCAAGAGCGCCGGCGCCGTCTTGCCGATAATGATCTCCGTGGGGCTGAGCGGCGAGACGAGAAGCTGCTCGAAGGTGCCCAGCTCGCGCTCGCGGGCCACGGAAAGCGCCGTCACCACCACGCCCATCAACGTCGTGAGAATGGCCACCAGGCTGGGGACCGAGTGCCAGGTGCTCATCAGGTTGGGATTGAACCAGGTGCGGGCCACTACGACGCTGGCCGGCCGCGGAGTGCGCCGCCGCCGCGGAAGCTCGGCACTGTAAGCCTCGACGATCGCCGCCGAGTATCCGGCCACGAGTTGGGAAGCGTTCGAGCGCCGGCCGTCGAGCACAAGCTGCACCTTGGCCGGGCGGTTTGCCCACACCTCGCGCGAGAAGTCGGGCGGAATGTGCAGCACCATCAGCGCCTGCCGCGAGTCGATCACCTGGGCCATTTCCTCGTCGGACTTCAGATAGTCGATGCGGCTAAAGGTGGGGGCCCCTTCGAAGCGCGCAATCAGGTCGCGCGAGGCCGTGCCAGGATCGCGGTTGAGCACCGCCATCCGCACGTTCTTGGCTTCCTCGGTGGCGGCGAAGCTGAAGATCAGCATCTGGAACAGCGGCGGCACGATCAGGATCACCCGGCTCTTGCGGTCGCGCCACAGGGCCAGCAGCTCTTTGATTACCAGTGACGTCACGCGGTCGATCATGGCGTCACTCCAATCGCAGGCGTGTGGCCCGCATCAACAAGACGAACAGCACCGCTGCGAACGCCGCCAAGGCCAGCGTGTTGGGTACGAGCACGTCCGGCACGTCGCCCGCCAGAAAGAGCGTTTGCAGTGAGGGAACAAAATAACGGGCAGGCAAGATGTAGGTCAGGGCGCGAATCGGCAGCGGCATGCTGTCGATCTCGAAGATGAAGCCCGACAGCTCGAACGCCGGCAAAAAGGCCGCGATCAAGGCCGCCTGGCTGGCGGCGAACTGATTGCGGCTCACCGTCGAAATGAAGAGCCCCAACGGCAACATGGCCAGCAAGAAGGCCGCCGAAACGATCACCAAGGCAAGCACCGATCCGCGAAAGGGAACGTCGAACAGGATTACAGCCGCGGTGGCGGCCAGGCCCATCGCGGCCATGCCCAATGCAAAATAAGGCAGCAACTTGCCGAGCAGAAACTCCGCGCGGCTGATCGGCGTGGCCATCAGGGCTTCCATTGTGCCCCGCTCCCACTCGCGGGCCACGACCAGTGCCGTGAGCAGCGTGCCGATCAGGCTCATGATGATGGCCATCGAGCCGGGCACCAGGAAATTCTGGCTTCGCAGCTCCGGGTTGAACCAATACCGCGGCTCGACGCTGATCCGCGGAGTGATGGCCCGCGCGGCCAGCCCGACGCGCGAGAGCCTCTCTTCGGCGACCCAGGTGCTCCACACTCCTTGCACATAATAGGCCACCAGGCCGGCCGTGTTGGGTTCGCTGCCATCGACGATCGCCTGCACCGGCGCGGTCGCGCCGCCTCCCATGCGGTCGCCAAAATCGGACGCCAGCACCACAACCCCTTTCAGCCGTCCGGCAACCAGGTCGTTTTGGAACTGCCGCCGCGTGCGGGCAAGGTGAACGTGAAAGTAGGGCGAATTGCGAAATGCGGAGACGAGGCTTTCGGCCTCCGGCGTCGGTTGCTCGACGACCAGGCCGATTTCGACGCGCCGCAGGTCGAGCGACACGCCGTAGCCGAACAGAAACAGCAGGACCAGCGGCAACAGGCCGGCGATCAGGTAGCTGCTCGGATCGCGCACGATCTGCAGCGATTCTTTACGCACCAGTCCGGCCACGCGACGCAAACGGCCCCCATGCATGGTCGATTCCAAAACCATCACTCACCGGCTTGTAGATGCGCCAGGGCCGTGCGCGCCGAGTCGCGTACCACGCTATTCGTATCGCGTGTCGCGGCACTGAGGTCAGCGAGCGCTATTTCGGCTTCGGAGCCGAACTTTTCAATCGCACCAATGGCATAAATTCGCACGTTCGCTTCAGGATCCCCCCTAAGCAACTTGGCCAGGGCCGGCAGCGACAATTTCGGCAACGATCGCTGACAACCGAGAGACCTTGCCGCCCTCCAACGGACGTCCTTGTCAGAATCGGCCAGCGCCTTGATTAATGCCGGCACGGCGCGGTCGGCATACTTCTTGAAATACTCCAGCGCCATGGCGGCCCCAAAGCGCGTGTCAACTTCTTCCGCAGAAAGTGCCGCAATGAGTGGCGCTACGGACTTTTCCCCGATTTCACTCAAGGCAAGTGCCGCAAAAGTCGTCCTCCGGCCCAAGCGCAGTGCCAAAGGTCCAGACAACGACGTTGCCCGGCGTGCCGGTGCTAGCCGCTCAATGAGCGCCGGGATAGCGGGACTTGCCCTATCGCCGAGAATGCGAAGCGCGGACAGCGACTGCGAAAGCGCCTGGTAATCATCCATTTGTTCGGCCATCTCTTCGGTAAGATGCGGCGGCACTTGGAATCGTTTGATTAGCAAGGGCAGTGCGTCCGCACCTATCGCCCGGATTGCCTCGGTCGCCAGACGATCCTTCTCCATGTCGGGATATCGCCCGTACGCCAAGTCTTCGAGCCACGAATTGAGCGTCCTGCCCTGATAGACTGGCTCGGCAGCGTTCAGCGTCACGGACCACATCAGCATCGTCGAAACGGCGGCGAAACATGTCGAGAGTCGGGCGGTTTCAAACATCATCAGCTCCTGACCTACGGATTTCTGGGGAAACGCGGATGCAACAAGTCCTCGAGAACCTCGTGGGCCGGCCGGTTTTCAAATTCAGCAAGTTTATGAATTGCTTCGACGGTTCTTTCCGCGTAATCGTCGAGCCGTTCATGCACCGGCACGATTAATTGCCGCAGTGAATCGCGTGGGTTTTGGTAGACTGTGATTCTCCCCTCAATGTCGACGACGTGCTGCCATCCAAGGCGCTCCGCATAGCCTCGGACCGCTCGCGGCGACACCAGACGCACGGTCTCCAACGGCAAGCCCTTTAGCAGCACGGCAACTACCTCGAGAGGGTTCAGGATACTGCGCAAGTGGCGAAAACCAAAGTCTGCCTGCTGAGTGTGCCGAGTGCCCGAGTGCTGCACGAGCTAGACGCGATGCCCAGGCGATGGTAGCGTAAAAGGGAGGTCGCTTCGCTTTCGCGGCCATTGTCGCTCAACGTTGACGGCCAAGGCAAGGGTCGCGAGCATGCCGCTTCTCGAGTTTACCGTCCCTGGACCTCCCGTGTCGCATCAATCGAGAAACAAGGCGGCCTTGGCCCTTTGGAAGGCGGCCGTTCGCACGGAGGCTGCCAGGCGATGGGGTGCAAACCGGCCGCTCATGGGCAAGCTGAAGTGTACGATCATTTACTTTCACGAAGACGACTGGCCTTCACTCGACGACGATAATATGGTCAAACCGGTCCGCGACGCCTTGAACGGCCTGGTCTACGAGGATGACCGCCAGATCACTTACTCCGAGACGGTACAATATCCCATTGAGGCGCCGATTATGATTCGACGTGGGTCGGCGGTTTTGCTGGCAGCGTCTTCCGTGGGCGACGCATTCGTCTATGTCCGCATCGAAGACGCCCCGCAGGTTTTGCAAATTCCCGGATAAGGAGGAAACGATGGTCAGCCACGACAGTCTCGCCCAGGTCGTCAACGAGTATCAGGATGAAGGCTATCAGGTCATCGTCGCTCCGGACCCGAGCCAACTGCCCGCATTCGTTTCCGGGTTTCCCGTAGATTTGCTCGCGTCCAGAGGCGGTGAGCATGTCATCGTGGAAGTCAAGCGCAATCAACGTGCGCTGCAACAGGACCCGCGGATCCAAGAGCGGGCACAGGTTGTCAACTCGCAGCCGAATTGGAGGTTTGATCTGGTCGTGCTCGAGCGTCAAAACTTCCTCGAAAAGTTCGCCGACGACGCGCGACAACCGTCCGTGGACGAGATTGTGGAAATGCTGAACCGTGCGGAATCGACGGCGCGTGCCGGCGATCTCAATGCGGGCTACCTGCTCGCTTGGGCCGGGCTGGAGGCGGCAATGAGGCGGGCGGTTAGCGACGCCAACCGGTACGGCCGGATCGCCCCGCTGGGCTTGTTGGGCAATTTGTATTCCAACGGCATTCTGTCGCGCGAGGAATACGATGACTTGAAGCGGGCATACGCGATTCGCACCCAGTTGGCGCATGGCCTGGTGCCGACGGCGGCGAATGGCGTCCCGATCGACCGGCTGATTGCAACTGCCCGCAACCTGTTGACGGTGGGAAATGCCCGAAGCTAACCGTCGCCGTTTCGTTTTCTCCCCGTCATCTCCAACACGCAAATCACCGTGATCGTCGAGAGCACTTGCAGCACGACGACGACGGCACCGACGGCGTCGACCTGGTGCAGCAGCAATCCGGCCAGGCCGCAGGTAGCCGTGGTCAGGTAGATGGTAAGCACGGCTTGGCCTTTGGTCATGCCCAGCTCCACGAGTCGGTGCGAAAAATGGTTCTTGTCGCCTTCGAAGGGGCTTCGGCCCTGACGCAGACGGATGATGACCACCGTGATCGTGTCGTAGAGCGGCACCGCCAGGATGCACAACGGCGCCAGAATGGTGTGCGGCGGCAGGTTGCCGCCGGTGAATGTGGCCATGCTCGTGGCCGTGGCCAGGCAGTATCCGACCAGGTAACTGCCGGCGTCGCCCATGAACAGCCGCGCCGGCGGACGATTGTGCCACAAAAAGCCGACGAGCGAGCCGGCCAGCACCAGCAGAAACCCGGCCACGAAAAGCTGCGGCGCCCGCGTCACAGGGTCGGGCGTGGTCAGCAGCACGATCACCAGCATCGCCGCCGCGATGGCCGCCACGCCCGCCGACAGGCCGTCCATATTGTCGAGCATGTTGAATGAGTTGATCAGCCCCACGATCCAGAGCACGCTCAGCGGCATCGTGATCCACGCGTGATCGAGGATATAGAGCGACAGCCGCCATCCTTCCCACCGCCAAACCAATGCCGACGCCACCGCCGTTTGCACGGCCAGCCGCCACCGCCAATCCAGCCCGCGGCGATCGTCGATCAGCCCTAACACCACCAGCACAGCTCCTCCCGCCAGCAGAAACCAGAGCTTCGGCGCCTGACTCAGCAAGCCGGGCACATGCGTCGCGATGAACGGCGGCAATGGCAAACGGCCGGACACCAGCAGCAAGGCCAGATAACCGCAGGCCAGCGGCGCGACGATGCCCGTGAACACCGCCAGTCCGCCGCCCAGCGGAGTGGCCACGCTGTGGACCTTGCGATGGCCTGGGCGGTCGACCAGCCCCCAGCGCGGCGCCCAGCGGCGCACCAGATAGGCCACGGCCAGCGACACAAGCAGGCTTGGCAACGATGCCCCCAGAATCAGCCAGGTCACGCGCGTCGGGCCTCCCGAATGCGGCGCTGCCAGTCGTCACGCAATCGCAAAAAGAAGTCCTGAAAATCGGGCCGGCGATAGTCGGGGTAGGTCCAATCGCGATGCTGCCAGCGCCCGTCGCGAAAGTAGAGCGTCACCTCGCCGTAGATGCCCTCGCCCAAATACAGTCGGTGCGAATGGTCTTTGGTCGAAGCCAGCACCAGCTTGGCCACCGTCAAGTAGCCGGGGTCGAGATTCAACGGCCGCGGCTCCGCGTGCCGGGCGAGCCGGGCGTATTCCTGCTCCCAGTCGCCCGTCTCAAGCTTGATCTGCGGCAGCCGGGCAGGGTCGATCGGCCGCTCGAATGCCAAAAACTGCTTCAGCAGGCCCTCCCCCATCGTGGATCGGTAGTAATCGGTCTCGGTGAAGGCGAAGGCTTGGCTGCGGTCGGCGATGGGACTCCAGGCCCGGCTGCTGCGATCGGCCGCCCAGTCGAGGGCCTCCGGATAGCGGCTGACAACGGCCATGATCAGCAAAACCGGCGGTTGCGTGGTGGCTCGGCCCATGATGATTTATGATCGTAACTTGCTAGGCTGAAACAAGATCACGCAACGGAAAGCAATTTCGGGCTTGCGGCAAGGGGCGGCTTGCTTTACGAATACGCAATCCCTTGCCTGCCACAGGCCAGCGGCGCGAGTCGCCGCCGTCGCATCAAAAACTTTCGACCGTCACGGCCATCACCACCGGGGCGGTGTGGTCGGGGCCTTTGACCAGCTCGATCCGCTCGATCGCGTCGCGGCGGGCGGGGTGGATGGCGAAGTAGCGGATTTGTTGGTTGCGGAGCATGAAGGCCAGCTTCGACTTGGGCACCTCGAAGCGGCCGATGTAGTCGGCAAAGTGCTCGCCGTTGCGCAGCGCGTGCTCCTCCGTTTCGCCGTCGGCGTAGTGCAGCCGCACGATCAACGACACGCTGCCGCCCTTCAGCTCGCCCTGCGCTCCCCAGCCGCTCACGCCGCTGAGGAAATGGACCGCCTTGGCCGGCGCGTTGTACACCAGGCTCACCGACTTGGGCATCGTCGGCGGGAACTTGCCGGTGGGGCCATAAAGCATCACGGCGTTCGGCACGCGGTCGCCCTGCGGGTCGACAAGCTGGAAGGGCACGCCCTCGAACGTCTTCGGCGACCAGTCCGGGAAAATCAGCCGCTCGGCGCCGGCCTCCTTGCTGTAGAACATGCCCTGCGTGCTGACGATCGTCGCCACGCGGCCCAGATCGAGCGGCATGAATTGCCCGCGTTGCGTGAGAAACTCCAGCAGATTGACGATCGCCTCCGGCGGCACCTGCTTCTCAAACCCTTCGGGCATGAGCGACTTCGTCGAAGCCACGAGTTCCTCGATGTTCTCGCGGAGCACGGGGTGCCGCTTGGCTTCGGCGTCGATGAGCTCGATGGCGGTCTTCGTTTCGCCGGCCAACAGGCCGTTGAGCACGCGGCCGTCGTCGGTGAGCACGGTGTAGACGCGATAGTTGCCTTCGACGTTGCGGCTGGGGTCGATGATGTGCGTGAGCAGCTCGGCCTTGGGATGCACGGCCATGCCGGTCAGGTCGGGGCCGATGCGGTTCCCTTCGCCGCTGTGCGTATGGCACTTCAGGCACTGCTGCTTGAACACCTCTTTGCCGGCCGCGGCATCGCCGCTCTTCTTGGCCAGCGGCAAAAGCTCGTCGAGCACCTTCTGGCGGTCGGGACTCGGCAATCCTTTGTCGCGGGCGAGTACCTCCTTGGCCCGCTTGGCGATCTCGCGATCGGGATGCGCGGCGAGCGCCTGTTTCTGATCGAGCGTCAGGTCGGCCAACTGCAACTTGCCCTCGGCCAGCCCGTCGAGAAACGCGCGCGTCAACGTCGGCCGGCCGAGCAGTACGCGGACCGCCGATCTTTTGGCCGCCGGGGTGAGCACGCCGAACTTTTCGACTAGCGCCGTGCCGACGTCCTTCGATTCGCTTTGCGCCAGGGCATCGATCAAACCGGCGGAAACGTCGGGCGGAGTGCGCGGCGAGACGATGAGTTCCACCAGCGGTCCGATCACGTCCGATTGGCCGCCGCGGAAGTCGACAAGCTGCCGGGCGGCCGCAATGCGTTTGTCTTCGCCGAGTTTTTCGTCTCCCACGGCCGCCGTGAGCGATTGGGCGATTTCGTCGGCGTACTTCTGGAATGTCTCGTTGCCCCAAGCGGTAACGAGCTTGACGAGCTGACCCTGCGGGCCGGTGGCAAGCCGCGGCAAGATGTTGGCCAGGGCCTTCTCGGCCTCCGCGCTGAGGGCGACTTTTTGGTTTTTCGGCCATCCTTTGGCCAGCCCGGCGATGATCGTCTCGGCCAATCGCGGATCGGCGCGGTCGAGCGTCACCAGCAGCGAGTTCACAGAATCGGTCGGCCCACCGCGGGCATAGTGCTCGGCGACGATGGACACCGCCCTTCTGTAGGGAACGCCCTCCGTGGCGTTCCGCGGGGTGGACGCACCGCCTGGTCCCGGAACGCCACGGAGGGCGTTCCCTACAGAAGCGGGAGGCATCGTCGTCGTGGCCACCTCCGCGAGAAACGCCCGATCGTGCCTGGCCGCGGCGGCCGTGGCGGCGTCGGGCAACCATTTGTCGAAGAGGTTCTCTGGCCGGAAAAGCATGGCGGCAATCGCCCGACCGGCTTTCGTGCTGGCCGGCATCTCCGATAGCGCCAACAGGGCCGCCAGCCGCACCTGAGCGTCGTCGTCGGCAAGCACGCCGCACGCCAAGATTGCGTCGAGCGATTCTCGGCTTGGCGGCAGCACCGCCACAGCGTTTCGCCGCACGCCGGCCGATGCGTGTCGCATCGCGCCCACCGTCGCAGCCAGTGCGTCCGAATTCACACCGCCAAGAACTCCCAAGCCCTGCAACGTCCACAAAGCATGAATGGCCGCGGTGTTCAGGCCAAGCTCGTCCACATCGGGATCTTTCACCAGGTCGAGCAACTGCGGCACCACGTCTTGCTCGCCCCGTTCGACCAGCAGCCGCTGGGCATGCCGTCGCCAGAACAGGTTCGAGTGCCGCAACGTCTCGACCAGTTCGCCGGCCGTCGCGTCGGCAAGCGAAAACGGCCGATGCCGCGGGGCCGCCGAGTAGACAACCCGATAGATGCGGCCGTGCCGCTTGTCGCGCAGCTCGGTCTCGTAGGCGCCGCCCTTGCCGGTCTTAAACCCGGCGGGCGTCGGATTGTGCTGCACGATGTAGTTGTACCAGTCGATCACCCACACGTGCCCGTCAGGCCCGACCTCCGCCATGATCGGCGCGCTCCACTCGTCGTCGCTCCCCAGCAGGTTGAACGGATTGGTGGAGTGGAAACCGGCGCCGTCGGGCATCAGGGCAAAGGTGCCCACGAGGTGCCCGGTGCCGTCCGTGACAAAGGCCGTGCGGTTCCAATAGTTTTGCGGATACTCGCGGGCCGTGTAGAGCGCGTGGCCGGCGGCCGCGGTGTAGCCGCCGTGCTGATCGACCTGGCGGATTTTTTCCGTCGGCGGGTGGAAGAGATAGGTGTCGGCGATGCCGTTCAACTGGCCGGCCGACCAGCCGCGCACGCCTTCATAGTAGCGGTTGGCGACCGGCAGATATTCGCTCGGATTGCGGTTGGCCGTCGAGCCGAACACCGTCCCCTCTTCGCTGAAACCGATGCCCCAGGTATTGTTGTTCGTCGAGCGCAGAAACTCCAGCTTCGAGCCGTCGGGCCTCAAGCGATAAAAGCCCTGGCCGAAGCGGTGGTGCTCGCCGCCCACCTCGCCGTAGAAGCCCGAATAGCCGACCATGCCCCAAATCCAGTTGTCGAAGCCGTATTGCAGATTGCTCGGCCCGGCGTGCGTGTCGCGCGTGTTCCAGCCGGTGAACAGTACTTGCCGCACGTCGGCCTTGTCGTCGCCGTCGGTGTCTTTGAGAAACAGCGTGTCGGGCGCCTGCTGCACGATCACGCCGCCGCGAGCGAAAGTAAGGCTGGTGGGAATGCTCAGCTTGTCGGCGAAGACGGTAAACTTGTCTGCCCGACCGTCGCCGTCGGTGTCTTCACAAATCTTGATGCGGTCGCGGCCCTCGCCTTCGGGCTTGAGTTCGTTGGGATAGTCGTAGGTCTCGGCGATCCACAGCCGGCCGCGCTCGTCCCAATTCATGGCGATCGGCTTGACGATGTCCGGTTCGGCCGCGAACAGCCGCACCTCGAAGCCGACCGGCGTCGTGAAGTGTTTCATCGACTCCTCCGGACCGAGCGGTTTCTGCATCTTGGTGATCGGCTCGCCCATCGTGCCCCACTTCTCGCTGGGCGGATAGTAGGGGACGTTGGCTTCGACGTATTCGAACGGCTTTACGTCGTTTCGCCGGGCGGTCATTTCGGGCACGGTCAGCGGCGGATAGGGGGCGACTTGCTCAGGGTCGCGGCCGACGGCCCAGCGGATGCCGCGCTCCATCAGGTTCTGAAAGCCCGGATGTCCCCAGGTGCGTTCGTCGTGTCCCCAGGCGGTGTAGAAGACGCGGCCTTTGCCGTGCGTGCGAATCCACGTCCACGGCTCGCGGCCTTCGGCATCGACGCGATAGGAGAGCACTTCGCGGTCCTTGGTATTGTGCAAATGATGCACGTAACTTTCGTCCCAGCTCCCGAAGCCGCCATAACCTTTGAACAGCGGATGATCGGGCCGGGCGACCACTTCGCTGAACACGCCCGTCCCATGACGCTCGAACTGTGCGCCGATCAACTCCACGATCTTGGCCGAGTTGCGAAAGCAATAGGAGGCGCAGTGCAGCGGCACAAAGCCGTGTCCGGCGGCGACGTAGTCGATGAGGGCCCGCTCCTGTTCCGGCTCGATGCGGTCGATGTTGGCATAGAGCAGCAGAGCGTCGTAGTTTGCCAGCGTGCCGGCCTTGAGATCGCCGACATTCTCGGTGTACGCAAGGTCGATCCCGCGTCGAGCGAGCACCGGCTCGATTTGGCGGAAGCGGTCGGCCGGGCGGTGGTGCCCTTGGTCGCCGAGAAACAGCACTTTGATTCGCGGCGACTCACCCGCCCGAGCAAGCGGGCCGATTGTCAACGACGCAAAGAGGGTAACGAAAAGGGAAAGTAAGCGTGAGGTCATGATGTACTCCGGGCGTTCGACAGGAGATTTCGATTATAGCTTTCGCAAAACGGTTCCGCATCCGTGGCGACCGCCTCGGTCTCGCATTTGCTTGCGGAAAACAACGGCCCTCAGCGTGCGCTGCGTGTTGCAACGTGTTTCCGCATGGCCAGTTGCAGGCACGCGCCAACGCATCACGAGTCTAGCGCCGAACCGGCTTGTGATGCTCCGTTCGCCTTCCACGGTCTTTGCAAATTTGCAAAGACCGAAAAACGTGCTGGATTTCGTTACTATCCCCTCACACGAGTGGCATCGATAGCCGTGCCGTGATTTAAGCACCGCGACTGGCCCGGCGGGAAGCACTGCGATGGTCGGCGGGCAAGGGCCTGCTGCCCGTGGGTGCAAATTTGCACCCGTGGGAAAAAGACGGCGATTTGCTTGTCTCGTACCTCATCAGAACGGGCGCCGCTTCGGCTGCGGAAGCTCCCCTGTGGGCGGATGCCAGTCGCCGCGCCAACCCCTTGAGTTTCCGCGCAAACTGGCTTGGGAGGTGCTTTTTTGGCGGACGTCCGCTCGACGGCTTTTGCAAATTTGCAAAAGCCGCGAAACGCGAGGGATTTGGGCATTCCGTACTCCATCCGTGGGGAACCGTCGCCGGGGCTTCCCTGAAGCGGAACCGGAACCATCGAACCGTCGCCGTTGATTGCGGACCGCAGTCCAGGTGTTAAACTAAAAAGGGTGCGGTTTCTTGCCGTACTGCCACACACAATAGCGGACGGCCGAGGACGTGCGGCGCAACAGGGCGGCGATTATCCACGCGGAGCCCAACAGCGACGCGGCCCACACGACGAGCAAACCGATGGCCTGAAATCCGCGGTCGCCGAAGACGGCGACGAGTGTTGAATCATGCTGGATAAAGGCGGCGGCGGATGACGCTGGCGGTGAAGGTGGAGGGGCTGACGGTCAACCAAGTCGCCGAGAGGTTCGGAGTCAGCACGACGACCGTTCACAATGCCTGCGTGAAGGATTTCGCCGCTTACGAGGCGCTGCTTGAGCCGCGTGGCAAGAAGCGGTCGGAGCAACACCGGCGGATTGCGATGGCGGTGCGAAAGGAGGTTCTTACCGTGACGGCGGCGGCCGAGAAGTTTCATGTCGCGACGAACCACGTAAGAATGGCCTGCGCCGAACATGGCGCCCAACCGCGCGTAGCGCAGCCCACATCCAATGTCAGGATGCTCCAAATCGTGGCGGACATTGCGCGAGGCAAGTCGAGAAAGCAGATCTGCGACGAGCGGTGCTTGAGCCGCGAACGCGTCCGTCAGATCAAGGACAAAGCGGAAGCCGCCGGAAGCATCAAGTCGCATTTCGCGGCAGCTCTCCGCCGCTGCCGCAAGGCCAACGGACTCACGCAAGCCGACGCGGCGGCGATCGCCGGGATCGGCCAGACACACTGGTCCGCTTACGAGTCGGGCTCATCGACGAACCCCAGTTTGGATCACATCATCGCGATGGCCGCCGCGCTCGGCGTCAAGGTCAGCGAATTGCTGGACAGCCCGCCGGCGCCTGATGCCACCGCGATGCTTCGCCACGAACGGGAAATCGACCCGAAACGGAATCAAAACGCCTAAAGGCGGCATTCTCAAGCATCGCGATGGAGTCACCGTTGCATCGAGCGAGAATCGCATCCTCAAGCCCCTCTCGAACGGCACAATCTGTGCAGCTCCGGCCTGCGCACACGTGCCGCTCGCCTGTTTCGTTGCTGGCCGCGAAAAGTACAGCGATTTTCCATCCGCAACCGGTTGCGGATGGAAATGCAGGATTCTTGAGCAGTCAAAAACCTTACGCCGCCCGCCGTCCCAGCCAGCTTGCCAGGCCGGTCTCGACCAGCAGCAAGGCTAAAGCGGCGTAGAGCAGCCAATGGTGCAGGGCATATTGCCGCACGATGGCCGAACTTGGCTCCTCGGCGGCAACCCGGCCGTCGAACGCTTCGAAATCGACGCCGGGCCAAACGTCGTCGCGCAGGTCATCGAGAGTGATGCGCGTTAAATCGCTCTCCGCCGTATCGACGTTGGCCGCATACAGCTCGTGCTTCGCCAACGGCGGGACAAAATCAACGCCGTACATGCCGCTGCGGTCGACGCCCTCGAAGGTCCAATGGCTCGCACCGTCGTCGGCCACCGCCCGCACCGCCTGCGGCTCTCCCACGGGCGGCTCGATGGTGACCAACAGTTCGCCGCCGCCGGCGATCGTGCCTGAAAGCGTCTGGCCGACCTTCAGACTACGTTCTTCAAGCCGGCCCCGCACGGCCGCGGCCACGAGTTCCTGCACGACGGGCACATAACTCGGCCACATGGGCCAGCCGGTCCAGGACGCGTCGGCAGTCGTCGCCACCACGATCGAGCGGCCCGCGCCGACGCGACGCTCCACAATCGCGGCATCCCCGGTCGTGAACGCCAGCGCCACCTTGGACGGTTCTTCCGGCTGCAGCTTGATGTATTGATAGGTGGGCGTGGTGAGCAGGCCCGCCCGGTCGCGCCCGCGGAAGGGGGCCACGATCGGATGCTGGTAGCCGAGCGCGTTGAAAAGATACGGCTCGTCGCGATTCAAGGGCGCCGGCTGGCCCAGCTTCGCCGCTAGCAACTGGACGCCGTCGTCCTCGGCCGCCAATTGCTGATTGTAATTCTCCGGCCGCACCTGATCGCCCAGAAACACGACCAACCCGCCGCCGCCGCGCACGTAGGCGTCGAGGAGGCGCGCTTCGCCCGCCGTAAACTGGGCCACGTTGCAAAGGAACACGCAATCGTATTGATCGATATCGGTTTCCAGCAATGCCCGCTCCGTCATGACTTCGGGCTGGATGACCGAGCGCTCGTCGGTCGGCCCGTTGGGCGCCAGCGCCACCACCAAATAATCGGTGGCCCCCTGAAAATCGCCGCCCGCCGGCTTGCCGTTGATGCACAGCACCCGCAGATGACTGACGACGGGCAGTGCCAGCCAACGATGGTTGTCGACATCCAACGAGTCGCCCGCCGCGCGGATCTCGACCGTGTGGTCGCCCGGCGTATCGAAGCGGTAGTTGAGCGCCGTCGTCGCCGAACCGTTGGCCGGCAGATCGACGCGCGACTCGCCCGCGCGGCGGCCATCGACGAACAGCTCGACGGGCTGGCGGGGCCGCTGCTGACGCCCGAAGTTGTGCAGATCGGCTTCCAGCGGAGTGTCGCGGGCCAGTGCGGCGTACGGCTCCAGCGGCCGCAGCCCGGTGACGGCGATGTTTTCCGCGCCGTCTTGCCCCAGGTCGGCCACCACCAGCGTTGCCGACGCCGCCAATCGCTCGCTACGGGCGCGAAAGTCGGATACAGCGGTCGCCCCGCGCAGGTCGGGCATCCACGTGTTGCGGCCCAGATCGGTGAGGAAATAGACTTCGTCGTGGGCCAGCCGCGGGTATTCGCGATGGGCCGCCGTCAGCACCTGCTCGACCTTCGCCAGCGTGCCCGGCAGATCGGCATCGGCATCGAGTACGCGCACGTTTTGGAGTTCTTCGAGAAAATCCTGCCGCTCGAAGACCGGCGTGCCGACGACGACACGCGGCGGAGACGCCAGCAGCAAGAGCGTAAAGCCATCGCCCTGGCTGCTGTCGTCGACGATTCGCTTGGCCAGCTCGCGGGCGCGGTCGAAGCGGCTCTTGTCGTTGTTGACGTACGCCATCGAATAGGACGCATCGAGCACCAGCACTTTGTGCGTGCGTCCGCCCGACATGAGCTTCAGCCCGGCCTGCGTGAAATAAGGCTCGGCCAGCGCCAACACGACCAGGACCACCAGCAGCGTGCGCACGGCCAGCAGCAGCCACTGCTCGATGCGAATTCGGCGGGCGTTTTTGCGGACGGCGGCCAGCAGATATTGCATCGCGGCCCATTGCGTCTCGCGATAGCGCCGCCGCGAAAGCAGATGGATGATCAACGGCGCCGCCGCGGCCGCCAACCACGCCAGCATGGCGGGATGGTTGAAGAAGGCCAGGAGCAGGAAGGGCGGCGGCATGGAGGGTTCAGGGTTCAGGATGCGGGATGCGGGATGCGGGATGCGGGATGTGACGATTTTGGATTTTGGATTGCGGATTTTGGATTCAAGTCTTGGGGCTTTGGTCTTCTGCTCCACGCCTCGCTTCCAATTGCGAATTTGCAATTTGCAATTTCCCCTGAACCCCGAACCCTCTCACGCTCCAATATACTTGGCATAGACGCTCCGGGCGGTGGCGATGTCGTCCGTGCCGCCGATGATGGCGCGGCCATCAGGAAAGATGGTTAGCGTGAAGCCGCCGACCTCCAACCGCAATAGAAAAGGATTCCGTGTGAGACGACCGACGCCCGACAGCTTTTGAGCCAGCGCATCGAGCGAGACGGCGGCGCGGCCGGGCTGAGCGAGCTGCACGGCGTTGCGGCCACAGAGCACGGCGGTGTGCGAGCCGCGCTCGCCCGACAACCACTCGAACTTTCGCCGCACGCAAGTGGGGCAATCGGACCCTTCGCGCAGGCCGCGGGCCTTCATCGCCAGAAAGCGGTTCTCCCACAGGTCGATCACCAGCAGCGACCGCTGCACCGCCTCTCGCCGTCCGGCAAGAATTTTGATGGCCTCGGTGGCCTGAATCGACGCGATCACGTTGACGATCGGGCCGAGAATGCCCGCCGTATCGCACGTTTCCGTGGTTCCCGGCGGCGGCGCTTCGGTGATCAGGCAGCGGAGGCAAGGCGTTTCGCCGGGCAGAATCGTCATGGTCTGGCCCCCCGCCCCGATCGACCCACCGTAGACCCAGGGGATGCCCAGCTTGACCGCCGCGTCGTTGATCAGAAAGCGGGTCTCGAAGTTGTCGGTGCCGTCGACCAGGCAATCGACGCCTTCCAACAATCGCTCGATGTTCGTCGCGTCCACATCAGCCACGATCGGCTCGATTTCGATTTCGGAATTGATCCTGCGCAGCTTGTTTGCGGCGGCGATCGCCTTGGGCAAGTTCGCCGCCACGTCGTCTTCATCGAACAAGACTTGCCGTTGCAAATTGCTCGTCTCGACAAAATCGCGATCGACGATCCGCAGCTTGCCGACGCCCGCCCGTGCCAGCGTGTTGGCCAGCACGCTGCCCAGCGCTCCGCAGCCGCAGACCAGCACCCGGCTGGCCAGCAGGCGACGTTGCCCGTCGTCGCCCAGTGGGGCAAAGCGGATTTGGCGGGAGTAACGGTCCATGCGCAATTTTGGATTTTGGATTTTGGATTTTGGATTGCCAAGCGAACAACGATCAATCTACACAACGTAGCCCGTGAAGTCGCCTCGGCCGGCCAGGTCGCGCTGCAAACCGTCGCACTCGCGACGGACATCGGCCAGATCGTCGCCCCAGTCGGCGGCGCGCTGAGCGACGACGGGCACATGGATCTTGTTCGCCTGGGCGGCGATCGCATCGGCCGAGGCGCCTTCGCAGATCACAACGTCGGCCCACGGACTTGGCGCGAAATCGGCCTCGGGGCCGCAGCGTTCCGCCAAGAGCAGATTGCGGGCCGTGCTGCGCGTGCTGGCTTCCAACAATTGGCCGGAGGCGAGCACCGCGCCGGCCACCGCCGGCCAACATGCCAATCGTCGCAACTCGTTGTCAACCTGCTCGCGGCATTCAGTCATGTCTGCGATCAGAACCACGCCAAGCCGGCTGGCATCGCGGCAAAGCTCGTCGCCCGGTTGTTCGACGAGCATGGCCAGGTCGTTGGCTCTCCATTCGGCGATCGGCCGCTCGGCCACTTCGCGAACATCCGCGGCCCGCACCACCCACGGCCGCCTTTCCCACACCAGCCGCCGCTGGCGAACGCCCAGCGGCCGAATGCCGAAGCTTCGCGTAACGGCGGCCAGTAATTCCCCGCCGCATCGCAGCTCGATTTCCGCCGCATAAAGAAACGGCAGTTCTTGCGACCAAAAGCACGGATCGGGCACGATCGCCTCGGTCAGCAACGGCGACGGTCCCGGAGCGGCGGGTGGTCGCCGTGGGGCGAAGGGGATGGTCGCCCGCAGCGTCTGCGAGTATTCACACGTCGGTCCAACGACGCGACCGATCAAGGCGCAGCCCGGCGGCAAATCCGTGTCGGCCAGCCGCGCGTAGACCCGCGCCTCGGCATGGTTGGCGTCGCCAAAAAAAATGTCCAAGTCTGAGAGCATCTTCGCCAGTCTTGTATCCCACTCTCGTTATCGTACACTACCAAACACAGCCGCGGGAATCCGCAATTCGCCGAAAGGGCACCTCAAGGTACGCCGATATGAAAACGACGCCGTTTCTCTGTTTGTTGTATGGTGCCCTGTTGGCCGGGGCCGCCGCGGCTGCCGATAAGCCGCAGACCAAACCGACGCCGTCCAAACCGGCGGCGCCAAGCACCGCCGCCCGCCAACCCGCCCCCAGCCGGGCCGACGACGAAAAGACGTTGCGAACGCTGGCGGCCGATTTTGTCAAAGCATTCAACGAACAAGACGCCAAAGCCATCGCCGCGCAGTTCGCCCCACAGGCGGAAATGGTCGACTTGGAGGGCAACGTCGTGCAGGGACGCGAAGCCATCGAAAAGTCGTATGCCGAGCACTTCGAAGAGCCGTTGCTGACCATCGCCGTCGAAATCGAATCACTGCGGTTCGTCGGCGACAACCTGGCCATCGAAGACGGGCAGCTCGTGCTGACCAGCGAAGACCACGATCTGACGCTTCGCACCCGATACAGCACGGTCCACGTCCGCGAAGGCGGCCGCTGGCTGGTGGCCAGCTCGCGCGACGTGGTCAACCCCAACGATCGCGTGCCGCCGCACGAGCACCTGGAGCAGCTCGCGTGGCTGGTCGGCGATTGGGTCGAGGAAGGAGGCGACTCGATCGTCGCCACTTCCTGCCGCTGGGACGAGAACAAGAACTTCCTGCTCAGCGAATACACGGTCCAGGTGGCCGGCCAAATTACGATGAGCGGCACGCAGCGCATCGGCTGGGACCCGCTCACCCGGCAGATCAAGACCTGGACCTTCGACGGCGACGGCGGATATGGCGAAGGTTTTTGGCACCGCGACGGCGACCGCTGGCTCGTCAAGCTCGAAGGCGTTTCGGCCGACGGCCGCGCCGGATCGGTGACGCAGATCCACACTCGCGTCAACGACCACACGCGCACCTGGCGGGCCGTCGATCGCATGCTTGGCGGCGAGCCGCTGGCCGACATCAACGAAATCACGGTGGTCCGCCGGGCGCCCAAACCCAAACAGCCGCCGGCCCAGAGCGGCAAATGAGATGCGGCCTTTGCCATCAGCCTAAACGGGCGGCAATTTCACCGACACGGAACCACAAAGATGACTCATGAACCCAAAACTCGATCGCCTTGACGTTGCTGCGATTCTTTGTGTTGCGTTGGCTTCCGGAACCGCCTTCGCCCACGGTGGCGGTGGAGGAGGATTTCACGGCGGTGGTGGCTTTCACGGTGGCGGCGCGGGAGGCTGGCACGGCGGTGGTGGAATCGCAGGCGGTGGATGGCACGGCGGTGGAATGCCGGGCGGCGGAATGCCGGGCGGCGGTCACGGGGGCGGCTTTGAACATTTCGGGGGTTTCGGCGGCATGGCCAACGCGCCGATGGCCGGACACTTGCCCGGCACCACGCACTTTCCGGGTGCGGGGCTTGGATTCGTGCCCGGTTTTCCCGCCCACAGACCCGCAACGGTCGGCGGATTCGGTCACGGAGCTGGTTGGGCGGGCGGTATTCCAGGCCACGGATTAGGCTGGGAGGGCGGCGTGCCGGGTGCGGCCGGCCATTGGGCGAACGCTCATCCTTATTCCTGGTACAACGGCCATTGGCACGATCACTGGCATGGCAATGGCTTTGGCGGCTACGGGGGCGGTTGGGGATATCCGCTTGGCTGGGGAATGACCGGCTGGGGGATGGGCAGTCTTTGGTATCAGAGCGGCTACATGCCGTACTACAATCCGTACTACAACGCCGCCGCCGGCGGATGGAACTATGCTCAGCCGATCCCTGCTCCCGCCATCGCCACCGCGCCGGCCGCCATCCCGCCCGCGCCGGGCCTGGCCGACGCGGCCAATCCCAACGTCGATGCCGCCATCGAACGGTTTCGGATGGGCGAATTCGCCGATGCGCTGGTGCTGATCGACGGCGTCATTCAGGCCCAGCCCTCCGACGCCGCCGCGCACGAGCTGCGCGCGCTGATCCAGTTCGCGATGCAGGACTACGCCGGGGCGGCGGCCACCATCCATGCGGTGCTGGCCATCGGTCCCGGCTGGGACTGGACCACGCTGAGCAGCATCTATTCCGACATGCGGGTTTACATGGGGCAATTGCAGGCCCTGGAAGTCTACGTTGACGATCATCCCCGGCAGGCCGACGCGCGGTTCTTATTGGCCTATCACTACCTGACCGCGGGCCACACCGATGCCGCGACCGCTCAACTCCAGCGCGTGGTGAGCCTGATGCCCGATGACAAGTTGGCCGCCGAGTTGTTGCGGATGGTGGGCGGGAAGGGCACTGCGCCGCAGGTCGCCGCGCAACCGGCGCCGCGTGCGGACGTGCCGCCGGTCGATCCGGCCGCACTGGATGGCAACTGGCACGCCCGCCGCGACGACGGAGCGCGGTTCGGCCTGACCCTCTCGCCCGACACATCGTTTATCTGGAAGTTTTCTCAACAGCAGCAGACGCAAACCATTTCGGGCAACTACAGCATCGACAACGGGCTGCTGATTCTGCGCGGCACGAGCGGCGGCGCGATGGTCGGCCAGGTGAGCGCGGCCGACGGCGACCGCTTTATCTTCAAGCCGCGGGGCGGCCCGGCCGACGATCCGGGCTTGACGTTTACGCGGTAATTACGGCTCTTTTCTGTCCTAGTTCAGTATACTTCACGCGGCCGAGAATGAAACGTTTTGCCGCAAGGAAAAGCGCGGTGGCTGGGGCAGAGCTTGGCCAGATAGCGGCTGGTGCCTTCAACAGCGTGACGGCCAAGCGATGCCCCGGTGCGTCCAACCGGGGCATCGCCTGGCCGCCGAGATGAACGGAGTGCCAGCCTCCACCGGCCCAGGCTCTGCCCCACCCACCGCCGATGTCTCGGCCGCGTGAAGTATAGATGCGCCCGCGTCACCTCGTTGCCACCCTTCACGTCCGTTACGACGGTCCCGCCGCTTCCGGCTCCAGACCGTCGAGCCGCTTGCGGACCAGCACCACGTCGCCGGCCAAGCTGTGATCCAGCTCGAAGCCGCGGTCGCGGAAAATGGCCAGCATGCGAGTGTTGTCGCGCATGGTCTCGGCCGTGATGCGGCGGAGCTGCCAGTCGCGTGCGATCTCCAAGCTGTAATCGGTCAGCAGTCCGCCCAATCCGCGCGACTGCCAACGGTCGCCCACCAACAGCGCATACTCCGCCTGCTGGTGATCGGGATCCGCCACCAGCCGTGCCACGCCGGCCAGCTTCTGCACGCCGTCGACCTCCAATTCCGCCACAATCGCCAGCTCGCGGTCGTAGTCGAGGTAGCAGAAGCGGGTCGCCATTTCGTGCGTGACTTCCTTCAAGAAGCCGCGGAAGCGCGACCAAAGCGATTCGGGCGAGCAACTCGCCAGCAACTCGTGCCAGAGCGGCTCGTCTTCCGGCTTGATCGGACGGAACACGGCCTCTCCGCCGTCGGTCAGCGTCACGCGGCGCACGTACTGCTCCGGATACGGCCGGATGGCCAAGTGGCTGAACGGCCGCGGCGCCGCGTTCATCCGCTGGCGATCGATCACCATCCGCGCATCGAGCGCCAGCACCTCTTGCGGCGTGACCAGCAGCGGATTGACGTCGATCTCGACGATCTCCGGAAAATCGGCCACCAGATAAGAGAACCGCATGATGACGTCGATCAGCCGATCGACCTCGACCGCCGGCCGGCCCCGATAGCCGTTCAACAGCGGCCACGACCGCAGCGATTCGAGCATCCGCGTGGCCAGCCGCTCGTTCAAGGGCGGCAGGCCCAAGGCCCGGTCCTGAAACAACTCCGCCGTCACGCCGCCCGCTCCGACCATGATCACCGCCCCAAACACCGGATCTTGCTTGGCGCCGAGAATCAACTCCACGCCGTCGGGCGCCGCCATCATCCGTTCGACCGTCACGCCCTCGATGCGGGCCTCCGGCCGACGCTGACGGGCGGCCAGCGTGACGCGTTCATACGCCGCCCGCACCTGGTCCTGGTTGGCCAGGTTCAGGGCCACCCCGCCCACGTCGGTCTTGTGCGTGATGTCAGGCGACGCGATCTTCAGCACCACCGGATAGCCCACCAGATTCGCCACCTTGACCGCTTCGTCGGCGTCGCGGGCACGCAACGGCAAGGTGGTGGGAATGCCGTAGGCGTCGAGCAGCTCTTTCGAATCGTCCTCCGAGAGAATGTCTTGCCCCTTCGAAGCCAGGTCGTGAAAGCGGCCGCGGGCCGACGGGCGGTCGAGCTTGAACGTCAGCGGAACTTCGCGAGGCGTCTCGTAAAGCGTTTCCAGGTTCTTGGCATATCGGATGAGATACATGAAGGCACGGATGGCATGTACCGGCGTGGCGTAGGTCGGCACGCCCACGTCGTTGAGCAACCGCACGCCCTCGCGCACCGAGGGGCCGCCCATCCACACCGCCAGCACCGGCTTGTGAAACCGTGACGCGACTTCGCCCACTGCCCGTGCGGTGCCGGTGGGATCGGTCATGGCCTGGGGCGTGAGCATGACCAGCGCCGCGTCGACGTCGCCGTCGCGCAGCACCAACTCGAGCGCTTTCGCCAGGCGTTCAGGCGGCGCGTCGCCGAGCACGTCGACCGGATTGCCGTGCGACCAGAACGAAGGAAGCACGTCGTCAAGCTTGGCCCGCAAATCGTCGGAGAGCGTGGCCAGCGTCCCCTGCCGGGCCAGCAGGGCGTCGGTGGCCATCACGCCCGGACCACCGGCGTTGGTGACAATGGCCAGCCGCGGCCCCTTGGGAATGTGCTTTCGCGCGAGCAGCTCGGCACAATCGAACAGGTCGTCGACTTGCGTGACGCGCACCGCACCGGCGCGTTCCAGCGCGGCGTCGTAGACGGCGTCGACGCCGGCCATCGCTCCCGTGTGCGAAGCGGCGGCCTTGGCCGACTGCGGGAAGCGGCCCGCCTTGTAGACCACGATCGGCTTGGAGCGGGCAAAGGCCCGCGCGGCCGACATGAATTGCCGGGCGTCGGTGATCGACTCGATGTAGAGCACGATCGACCGGGTGGCCGGGTCGGCGCCGAAATAGTCGATCAGGTCGCCGACGCCCACGTCGAGCATGTTGCCGATCGAGACGAAGTTGGAGAAGCCGATGTTCTCGTCGAGCGCCCAATCGAGCACCGACGTACACAAGGCGCCCGACTGCGAGAGAAAGGCGACATGGCCCGCCTTGGGCATGGTCGAGGCGAAACTGGCGTTCAGCCCAATCTGCGGGGCGATCACGCCCAGGCAGTTCGGGCCGATGATCCGCAAACCTTCGTAGCGCTCGGCTTCGCGGCGAATCTCCTCTTCCAGCGCGCGGCCTTCCGGTCCCACTTCGCGAAACCCGGCGGAGAGAATCACAATGCCCCGCGTGCCGGCCTCGCCGCACTCGCGCACCACGCCGGGCACCGTGGGCGCCGGCGTGCAGATCACGGCCAGATCGGGCGGAGGCGAGAGCTGGCCGACGTGGGCCACGGCAGGCACGCCCTGCACGCTCGACTGCTTGGGATTGACCGCATGGACGGCCCCGCCGAAACCGAAGCTGAGTAGATTGTGCAAGACCGTATGGCCGACCTTGCCCGGCTGTTCGCTGGCGCCAATCACGGCCACGCTCTTCGGACGGAAAATCTTGTCGAGATTATGAACGGGCACGGGATGGTCTCCTGCGGTGAAGTTTGGGTCCTGTTTGTCCTGACGCCTGCCGCCTGAAACCTGACGCCTCAAAACGGTGGGCCGGCGCTCGCAAGCTCGCTGGTCCCACCCTACCTCGAATGCCGAACTCGTTTGTCAAATCCAGCAGGTCTAACGTCCGCCGCCTTTCTCCGCGCGGCGACGCAAGAACTCGTCGAGCAGCGCCCCCAAGAGCAGCGCGCCGCCAATCACCGTGTATTCCAACGAGGAGGCGACTTTCCACATTTGCGTGAAGGTGGGCAGGATGCGGATGATAGCGGCTCCGATCAGGATGCCCAGCACGCTTCCCTCGCCGCCCCGCAAACTGCATCCTCCCAGCACGGCGCCGGCGATCGCATACAACTCGAAGAAGTTGCCCGTGCTGCTCGGCTGCACCGAGTTCTCCTCCATCAGAAACAATACCGAGAAAAAAGCCGCCAGCGTCGAACACAGCACGTAAGCCAGAATGCGGTAGCGGTCGGTCGGCACGCCCGCATATCGGGCGGCCTGCTCGTTGCTGCCGATGGCATACAGGTAGCGTCCGTGGATGCTGAAGTGCAGAAAGACCGTGGCCACCGCCGCCAATGCGAGAAAAATGACCAACGACATCGGCAGCCCCAGCAGGTCGCGGCTTTTGGCCAGCCAATACTTCCACTCCGGAAACGCGTTGCCCAGTCCCTGCACTTTGTCGCCGGCCAGCCAGCGGGCGGCGCCGCGATAAATGAACAATCCGCACAGCGTCACC
Organism: Pirellulales bacterium; assembly: GCA_035533075.1. NCBI lineage: Bacteria > Pseudomonadati > Planctomycetota > Planctomycetia > Pirellulales > Pirellulales bacterium. The sequence continues at coordinate 26,978 of DATLUO010000140.1, forward strand.
ACAAACGCCTGCACCCTCAGCTTGGTGACAACCAGCCCGTTCATCAGCCCGATGGCCGCCCCCGTGGCGAGCACCGCCGCCGTGGCCGCGGCGGGATGCCAGTGCAAACGCACCAGCAACAGGGCCATGATCGTGGCGCAAAAGCCCACCACCGAACCGATCGAGAGGTCGATGCCGCCGCTGATGATGAGCATGCCCGCTCCCAGGCTGATGATGCCGTACAGGCCGGTCCGCTTGCCGAGATTCAGATGGTTGCTGAGCGAGCGAGCGCTCTCGTCGGCCGCCAGCATCGCCACGTAAAGGACCACCAGGAAGGCGGTCAGGCCCAAAAGCTTTTTCATTCGCGAGATTCGCCTCCGGTGGCAAGCTGCATGATCGCTTCTTCGGTCATAAGTTCTCGGCCCAGTCCGCCCGCCAGCTGGCCCTGGTGCATGACGAGCACGCGGTCGCTGACGCCCAGAACCTCCTCCAGGTCGCTGGAGATCATCAGCACGCCGAGGCCTTGGTCGGCCAGCTCGCGCATCAAGGCGTAAATCTCGGCTTTGGCGCCCACGTCGATGCCGCGCGTCGGTTCGTCGAGAATCAGCAGCCGGCAGGCACGCGCCAGCCATTTGGCGATCACGATCTTCTGCTGGTTTCCGCCGCTCAGCAAGCCCGACCGCTGCTCGACGTGCGGCGTGCGGATGTTCAGCCGCTGGCGCATCGTATCGGCCAGCTCGCGCTCGGCGCGTCGCGCCACCAGGCCCCAATGATTCAGGCGGTCCAGTGAGGGGAGGCTGATATTCTCTTTGACGCTCATCGCCAACAGCAGACCCTGGCTGCGGCGGTCTTCCGGTACGAGGAACACTCCGGCCGCAATCGCGTCGGCGGGCGAGCGCGTGCGAACGAGCTTGCCATCCACGGCGATCGTACCGCCCAGCAACGGACGAACGCCGAAGATCGCTTCGGCCAGTTCCGTGCGTCCGGCGCCCATCAGGCCCGCCATGCCTACGATCTCGCCGCCGTGAATCGCAAAGTCGATCGGCCGCCGCTGCGCCGGTTCGACGACAAGTCCACGGGCTTCAAACACCGGCTTGTGGTGTAGGCGTCCCGCCTGCGCGACGACAGGCGGGACGCCTAAACCTGAAGCAAGAGCAGGCGGGACGCCTGCACCACAAGGGGCGCGATGAAAGAACTGCTTGACGTCGCGGCCGACCATCAACCGCACGATGGCGTCGTGCGAGATTTCGTCGCGCGTCAGCTCGCCCGCGTTGCGGCCGTCGCGCAGCACCGTCACGCGATCGGCAATCGCCCGCACCTCGGCCAGCCGGTGCGAAATGTATAGAATGCTCACGCCGTCGTGTTTCAAGTCACGAATCACCTCGAACAAACGGTCGGTCTCGCGCTGCGTCAGGCTGCTGGTCGGTTCGTCCATGATCAGCACGCGGCTTTTCAAGGAAACCGCCCGTGCGATCTCGACAAGCTGCTGCTGCCCGATCGACAAACGCGAGACGGGCGTCTGCGGCGAACAATCGAGTCCCAGCCGTTCGATCACGGCCACCGCGTCGGAGTAGATGCTGCGGCGGATCAACCCCAGCGGTCCGCCCCAACGCGGCTCGCGGCCCAGGAACAAATTGCCCGCCACGTCCAGGCTCTCGGCCAGGTTCAGTTCTTGATGGATCAGCGTGATGCCCAGCCGCTGGGCGGCTTCGACCGTGCCGATTTCGACGGGGCTGCCGTCGAGCAAGATTTCGCCGGCGTCGGGCGTATAAACTCCGCCCAGGATCTTCATCAACGTCGATTTGCCGGCGCCGTTCTCGCCCACGACGCACAGTGTTTCGCCGCGGTCCAGACGCAGGCCGACCTGCTGCAAGGCGCGGACGCCGGGAAACGATTTGGAGATGCCGGCCGCCTCAACCAGCGGCGGGGCACTGTGGGCCGTGCTCGTCACGCGCGCTCCTGCTATTCTTTCAGCCGCCGCAGCTCGTCGTGGAACGCTTCGACGTTGTCGCACTTGATGACCTTATAGTCGATGAACAATTCCCCACCGGCGGGCACGACCGACTTGTCGCCCTGCGCCAGGCTGTTGAGCATCTTGACGGCCTGATATCCGAACTCGAACGGCTGCTGCACGATGGTGCCGAAGATTTGGCCCTCTTTGATTCCTTCCAGCGTCTCTTCGTTCTCGTCGAATCCGACCAGCTTGACCTTGCCCGCCAGCCCCTGGTCTTTGACGGCGGCCAGCAGGGCCGGCGGATTGTAGGCCCACAAGCCGACCAGGCAGAGACTTTCCGGATCCTTGCCATGCTGCACCAGGGCGTCTTCCGCCTTATTCTTGCAGACTTCTTGCTTGGCGTCGTCGGTGAAGGTGTCGATCAGCGTAAATCTGCCCAGCTCCGGACCCTCGGCATGCTCCTTTCCGGCCAGCTCGTCGAGCACACCTTGGCGGCGGTCGATGGCGTTCTGGGCGTCCATGCTGCCGACGAAAATCGCCAGGCGTCCGCCGTCGGGCAGGGCCTCTTCGACCAACCGGCCGGCGGCCTTGCCGGCCTCGTAGTTGTTGGTGCCCAAAAAGCAGAGCCGCTTGCTCCCCGCGGGCAAATCGCTGTCCTGCGTGATGAGCGGCACCTTTTCGGCCACTTCGTCGAGAAACTCGGCCTGGTTCGCGGGATCGATCGGGCTGATGGCGATGCCTTGAACGCCCTGCACCAACAAATCTTCAATGATCTGGCGTTGCTCGGCGGCCGAGCCTTGCGGCGGCATGCGAAACTCGACCGTCACGTTCAGATCCTTGGCCGCCTTCTCGGTTCCCTTCTTGGCAATGGTCCAGAATTCGTAAGGATTGTTGGTGACGAAGGCCACGCTGGGCGTTTGGCTCGCCGTCGCTGTTGCCGGGCCGGTGGGTGAATTTGCCGGTTTGCCTGAGCTGGTGGCGCTGTTGCCTGAGCAGCCAAGCGTGCCGGCGGTCAGAATAAGGAACAGATACGTGCATCGTCGCATGGCGAGGCTCCCTGAAACCTGGGCGGGCGAATATTGGATGACGGTTGAGAGTCGTCATCATAATCGGCGAAACGGCCGTCCGCCACGCTGAAACTCCGCGCCCTGCGTTACCCCACAATCTCGAATGGCTCCGAACAGACCACCGCCTGCGCCATGCGGTACAGGCGGCCCAAGGCTTCTCGTTGGCACCGCGGGCAGAATCAGGCTAAACTTGCCAAAGAACATCAGGATCGCAAACGAATGATCGAACGAGTTCGGATCGAGAATTACAAGGCACTGCGCGACATCACAATCGACTTGACGCCCGTCCATGTCCTGATTGGACCGAACGACTCCGGCAAGACGAGCGTGCTGGAGGCGATTGCGGCGCTTTGCCGTAGCACCGATCATCAGTTGAATCATGCGTTTGTTGGAGCGTGGGAGGGTAGAAGCCTTGTTTGGAAACGACAGGCCGAGTTGCTTGTCGTGCTTACCGCCGCGGTCGAAGATGTGTCGGGTGCGTTCGAGTATAGCCTCTCCGTCCGTTTTCCAATGGCGGACCGAAATGTAGTGGTTGAGCGTGAAGCAGTCCGCATGGACGCGAACCAGCACGAAATCGAAATTCAACCTGGACGCGGGCATCCTCGCTCGGGCGTGTTTACGTGGGAAACCAGTCCCACAGCCATACCGGATGACAAACGGCAAGCGACCGAGCGCGTGTTCGCTGCACTGGCGGGAGTGCATTACTACCGCTGGAGCCCCGGATTCCTCGCTTTGCCCGTCGCGCCGGACTCGAAGCGGAGGTTTCGCATGGAGGCGTCAGGCTTTGGGCTGGCGCTTTGCCTCGACGACATTCTGGGATTCGACCGCGACCGCTTTATCGCATTGGAACAGCGCTTCAAGGCGATTTTCCCGCAGGTGCGTTCGATTAAGCTCATGCCCGAGCCCGCCTTTCGCGCTCCTGCCGACGACCCTGAACAAGTTCCGCAGTTGAATCGCGCCGATGGCAAGGGTATCTACTTCGAGCTATCCGAGCGCGGACAACTGGTGGCGGCTTCGCAGGTATCGGACGGCATGCTGCTCGTGCTGGCCTATCTCACGGTCCTTTATTTGCCACAGCCACCCCGAGTGGTGCTGGTGGAAGAACCGGAAAACGGCATCCACCCCAAGCGCCTGCAGGACGTGCTTTCGATCTTGCGCGACTTGGTGAAGGAGCAGGCGCAATCGCAAGTGATTTTGACCACGCACTCGCCCTATGTCGTCGATCTATTTCAGCCCGACGAGGTTACACTTTGCCAGAAGTCGGCCGACGGCTCGGTTGCCGTACGCCGGCTTTCCGAAAGTCAGGCAGTCCGCGAGCAACTCGATGTCTTCACGCTTGGAGAAATCTGGACCGCCGAGGGCGATGAAGGGCTTGCCCGGCAGGCAGCAGACGTTACGGACGCCGTGCCATGAAGGTATTACTCGTATCCGAGGGAAAGCACGAGTTGAGCGGTTCCTTGGAAACGCTTGTCCGCCGACTCTCATCGCTCAAGCTGGAGGTGGATCACGACCGAGTAAGCCGGGGCGACATCCACGCGCACCACGGAAAGGGGCAAGGGTTCTTCAAACGTGCCCTTCGTTGGATGCTCGAAGCGCGCAAGCGCGGTTACGAAGCTCTCGTCCTCGTCGTCGATGAGGACGGACAGGCCGAGCGGGTGAAAGAGATGACGGCGGCTCAGGAGTCGTCGCTGATTGCCTTCCGCCGGGCACTTGGCATCGCCGTCCGGACCTTTGATGCCTGGATGCTGGCGGACGAGAAGGCTTTATCGTCTATTCTAGGAGGCGAAATCGAGCGACAACCGTCGCCGGAAGGAATTCACAATCCGAAGCAAGTGTGTATGAAGCTCCGCGATGAATGCAAAGCCGACCTTGCGCAGAGCGAGATGTACGCCAAGTTGGCCGAAGCCATCGAGCTGCCAATCCTTGAGCAGCGATGTGCAAGAGGATTCGCGCCCTTCGCTCATCGCGTAAAAACCCTGTGAGTTATCCCGAACGACTGTAAACCGCATGAAACCTCATCTGCACCTGGTCGTTTCTCTCACGCTGGCCGTCGCCTGTGTGGCGATAGCGGCAGGTGCCGAACCGGCCTCCGACAAACCGCCCGTCATCGTGACCGAACGGGCATGGCAGATCCACCGAGACTCCCCGGTGTTCGACGGCCACAACGACCTGCCGTGGAGATTGCGAGACGAGTTCGGCGGCTCGCTGGACAAGTGCGATCTTTCTCAGCCGCAGCCCCGCTTGCAGACCGACATTCCGCGCCTGCGACGAGGCGGCGTCGGGGCGCAGTTCTGGTCGGTCTATGTGCCGGCCGAGACGAGCCAGTCGGGCACCGCCCTGCGCGATACCCTGGAGCAGATCGACCTGGTCTACCAGATCGTCGCCCGCTATCCCGAAACGTTCGAGCTGGCACTGACCGCCGACGACGTCGAGCGAATTCACCGGCAGGGAAAAATCGCCTCGTTGATCGGCGTCGAAGGCGGGCATTCAATCCAAGAATCGTTGGGCGCGTTGCGGCAGCTCTACAAGCTCGGCGCACGCTACATGACGCTCACCCACAGCGACACGCTGTCGTGGGCCGATTCGGCCACCGACGACGCCAAACACGGCGGACTGACGCCCTTCGGCGAAGAAGTGGTGCGCGAGATGAACCGCCTGGGGATGCTGGTCGACATCTCGCACGTTTCGGCCGATACGATGCGCGACGCGCTGCGGGTGTCGCGGGCGCCGATCATCGCCTCGCATTCGTCGGCCTATGCCATCGCGCCGCATCGCCGCAACGTGCCCGACGACGTGCTCGTCGGCCTGCGCGACAACGGCGGCGTGGTGATGGTCAACTTTTTCTCGGGCTTTGTCGTGCCCGAAGCCGCTCGTCGCAGGGCCGACTTTCTGGAAGTCCGCCGCGAACTGAAGGCCCGGTTTCCCGACAAGGCCGACTACGAAGCCGCCGTCGAACGCTGGGACAACGCCCATCCGATCTCGCCCGGAACGGTGCGGACGGTGGTGGACCATATCGAGCACATCGCGAAGGTGGCGGGCATCGACCACGTCGGCCTCGGTTCCGACTACGACGGCGTCTCGATGGTGCCCAAGCAACTCGAAAACGTTTCCTGCTATCCCTATCTCACGCAGGAGTTATTGGACCGCGGCTATGACGAAGCGGCGATCAGGAAGATTTTGGGCGGCAACATGCTTCGCGTCCTTCGCCGGGCGGAAGAAGTCGCCCGCCAACCGGCAGGCTGACGATTGCTACACCGAACGTACGGTGGGACCAGCGAGCTTGCGAGCGCTGGCCCACCGTTAGCGACGTCGATAGCGGTGGGCCGGCGCTCGCAAGCTCGCTGGTCCCACCTTACGAGGGTCAAACGCCAAACGCCGTTTGACCGACGAGATGCTCCAACCGCGCCAGATTCGCATCGAGCCGCTCGCAGATCGCGGCCCGGTTTTCAAACTCGCGGCCCTCCAGGTAAATCCATTCCAGCCAACTCATGCCCGAAAGCAACACGTTCGAGCGGTCGAACGCCGTGACCAGCAGCGCCTCGCCCGACGAAAGCGGACGGACCGAGTCGTAGGCGTTGAGGGCTTCGAGCCAGGCCGCGCTGTCGTCGCCGCACAGACTGCCCAGCAGCCGGGCGACGTCGGTGGCCACCGAGTCGACGCGCAGGGCCCCAAAGTCGATCAGCCCGCTCACCTCGTCGCCGACAAAGAGCACATGGTCGTGCCAGATGTCGCGGATGCATGGTTCCAGCGAAGCCTGGATGGGGAGGGCCTGCCGCAACACGTCGGCCACCGCTTCGGCGGCACGGGCAAAAAGCGGCACGAGCCTTCGGGCACGCTCGGCCATCTCCGGCCAGTCGCCCGCGGTAATGGCGGCCGAAACCTGTACCAGCCTGGCGTCATTCCAGACTTCCAGACGCTTCAGCCGGCTCCGCAGGCCCGGGGCCGTGCCCGGACCACGATGCGGCAACGGAAAGCTGGCGGCCGCCTGATGAAAACCGGCCAAGGCGGTGGCGGCGGCGCGCAGCCGGGCCAACGACGGCGAGCGGTGATAGTCGGCCTCACCCGGCAGCCAGGGAGTCAGCTCCCAGAGGTGCCCGGCCTCGCAAACGTATCCCGCGAGGGTGCGGGTTTCCAGCGGCAGCGGCACAAGGCCAAAGCCTTCCTGATGGACGTGCCACAGCACCGCCTGGATGAACTCAAGCTGCTGCCGGTCGGGGTGTTCGCGCGGCCAGCGACGCAGGCACAAGACGCCGGCCTGGGCAGAGACGCGCCAGAAGCGTGCCCCGCTGAAGCCCCCGGCCGAAGCCAGCGGCTCGATGCGCAGCGGCTGGCAATCGGCCCCATAGGCCGCAAGCACTCGCCGGCAGGCATGTTCGTCGGCCATACTCCTCACGTTCCTGAAAACCATCGCCGCGGCCGATCGCGCCACGAAATTACACCGCTACTTAGGATACTTTCGGCAGGTCGATGCCGCGGGCAGCGGCGAGCGCCGCGCCGCTCGGCAATTCAGCCGTAAACCGCCCCGCCTCCGATCTTTACCGGCTGCAACGCGGGTAGTCTAGGGCGTCTTTATACTTCACGCGGCCGAAAATGAGGGATTTTTCCGCGAGCAAAAGCGGTGGCTGGGGCAGAGCTTGGCCAGATAGCGGCTGGCGCCCATCAACGGCGTGGCGGCCAAGCGATGCCCCGGTTGGACGCACCGGGGCATCGTCTGGCCGCCGAGATGAACGCAGTGCCAGCCTTCACGTGGCCAGACTCTGCCCCAGCCACCCCCAATGTCTCATTCTCGGCCGCGTGAAGTAGAACCACCGCGACTTTGCCGGCCTTGCCTGGGCAATCGCGAGCGTGCGGGTGGTGGAGGATGGCCTTCCTAGACTGTCCAGGCTCGTTTTGAGGGCCAGGAACCAGCGGCTTGCTGGAGCGATTGGACATCGGAGTTTCACTCCCCGAAGCGCCGCAGGCGGTAGAGCATCAGGCCGTGGACGGCGTGATAGAGCCCGCCGCACTCGACCGGCAGGTCGGCCGTCTCTTCCAACAGGCCGCAGAGATAGGTCGCGGCACGCGTCACCCAGGGCTGACGCAATTCGTCGCCCGTCGCCGCCAGGCAGACGAACTCCAGCACGTGACCGGTGGTGTTGAGCCGCAGGCCGATGTCGGCCGAGCTGCTGGACCGCTGGAAATAGTTGGTCGAAAAACCGCCGTCGGGCTGCTGATATTCACGCGCGTCGGCCAGGGCCTGCTTGACCTTCTCGTCGGCCACCTGCCAGATGCCCGCCAGCTTGCCGCCTTCGACGAGATGGCGGTTCAGAGTCGAGGCGATGCCGTACATGCGGTGCGTGCCGCCGCAAGTGCTGCTGGCCAGGTCCTGCTTGCACTCCAGCTCGAGCAGCCGCTCGATCGACCACTCGCTGCCGTCGCGGGCCTGCCACTTCGAATCGAGCGGCAGGTACACGCTGAACGCCATCAGCGTCCAAGTGGCTTCCATGCCTTCGCGCACGTCCCATTGGGCTTGAGTGACCATGTCGTGGATGGTGAACTCCTGCCCGCGCACGTTGATCTTGGCGTCGAGCGGCACGTCGCACTGGGCGAAATAACCGAGCCACTGATCGTCGTGCCCCTCGCCGCTTTTGCTCCCCGGCTCCTCGACGTCCTTGAGTCCCTTCTCGCCCGGCACAAGCTGCCAGCCACGCATCTGCCCGCCGTCGAACAGCCACTCGATGCCCGGCACCAGCTTGCCGTTGTCGTTGAGTTGTAGCGAGTCACCGTAGGCCAGCATGCCGTGGATGATTTGCCAGGCGTTGTTCACCTGCGGACTCATGTGCCGCTTGCCTGTCAACTCGATCACGTTGTCGAGCCGGTCACGCAGCGTTTTATCGTCGGGCAGGCTGGGCAAAGCGGCCACTGCCGATGGCGTGGCATCGACGTCATTTAGGGCATGCGACGCCTGGCTGGTCGTGTCGGAGCACCCGGAGAGTGTCGGAAGCAAGAGCGCGATGGCCAGCGGCACGGCTGACGGTCGGCAGAGGGAAGTCGTAGAGGGCATGGGCGCGAAGATGTTTGAAAGCGTAACCGAAGAATCGGGGGGAACAGGTTTGGACCGCCGGGCGGATGTAGGGTGGGCCGGCGCTCGCAAGCTCGCTGGTCCCATCCTACGGAAGATACCACACGATTTGCCATCGCTCCAGCCGACTGGGCACTTTGGCTAATTCGGGTTAAGTGTGTAGGCGGAGACCGCCGATAAACGATCTGAGTCGCTACGGACAGGATTCGAGCATAATGAATGATCGGCGGCGATTGATGACGCTTTCGGTATCGGTTTTGACCATCGTGTCGTTGGGCGCGGTCGGCATCACCGCTTTATACCTTCTGCCGCTGGGCGATCGAGGCGTTGCCGCGCCGGTGGCAAAAAACCTCTGGCTGGCGCTGGGCAGCACCGCGGTTTTCGTCTTCGCCGGCGCCACGCTGCTGCTGCGAATCAGCCAGCCCTTGCTGCGGCGGTTGGAAGAAACCGAACGGCAGCTTCGGGCACTCGTGGTCACGCTCGAGGCCAAGGCCGGCGACCTGGCGCGGACCAACCAGGAACTCGACGACTTTACCTACGTCGCCTCGCACGACCTGAAAGAACCGTTGCGCGGCATCAGCGCCTACTGCGATATTTTGCTGGATGAATATCGCGACAAGCTCGACGACAACGGGCGACGAATGATGACGACGCTCGTCGATCTCTGCGGCCGGTTGAGCCACCTCATTGACGACCTGCTCGCCTTCTGCCGGGCAGGCCGAACGCCCGAAGCAACCGACCTCGATCTCGACGAAGTGCTCGACGAAGTGTTGGTGACCCTCGGGCCGGCCATCGACGCGCGCGGCGGCCGCGTGCGGCGGCTGAATCGTTTGCCGGTGGTCCACGGCGATGCGACGCTCTTGGGCATGGTGCTGCAAAACCTGATTTCCAACGGGCTGAAGTTCAACGACAGCGCTTCTCCGACCGTGGAAGTCGAGGTGCTGGATGGCCAGCGACCGACCATCGTGGTGCGCGACAACGGCATCGGCATCGAACCCCGCCATCACGAGGCGGTGTTCGCGATGTTCCGGCGACTCCACGCGCGAAACAAGTATGAAGGGACGGGCGCGGGACTGTCGATTGCCCGGAAGGTTGTCGAAAACCACGGTGGCCGGATGTGGCTGGAGTCGCAGCCGGGAGAAGGATCGGCGTTCTTCTTTACGCTGCCCGTGGCGGTAGGCGCAGAACAGAAAGCGGAAAAGGGGAATTGCAAATTGCAAATTGCAAATTGCGAATTGGCCATTTCGAGCGCTCAGAATCGAGAAGCGGAACTCGCTGCCGCTTACGTCTCAACGCCTATCGCCTAACGCCTTCAAATGCTCCAGCAAACCGCCAGCCCTGTGCGACCGCGTGCCATGTCGGCGCCGCCGATGACGGTGCTGGTGGCCGACGACAGCCGGCCCGACCGCGATTATTTGGCATGGCAACTGCGTCGGGCGCTGCGGCCCCAACCGACGATTCTGGAAGCCGAATCGTCGGCCGAAGCATTGAGCATTCTGGCCCGCCGGCCGGTCGACGTGGTGTTGGTCGATTATTTGTTGCCCGACATGAACGGCCTCGACTTGCTCAGCCGAATTGTCGAACGTGCCACGGGCACGGCCGTCGTGTTCATGTCGGGTCAAGGCAACGAACGCGTGGCGGCCGAAGCCATCAAACGCGGCGCGCACGATTATTTCGTCAAGCAAAGCCTGAACGGCGAGGAGTTGGGGCAGGCCCTTCGATTGGCCGTGAGCGACGGTCGAAACGACCGTGAAGAACGGGCCAGTTCGCAGCGTCTGCACCGGGCGCATCACGAGCTCGACCACTTTGTGCGCGCGCTGTCGCACGATATGAACGCCAACTTCATGTTGCTCGACCACTCCTTTCGCGAGCTGCGTCGGTCATACAGCCGGGCGCCGCTCAAGGGCCTGACCGACGGGTTTTCGCACGTAGACGCTTGCCTGAAACAGTCGCGTCGCTTTCTGGAAGACCTCGTCACGTTGGCCCGCACCGGCAGCGTCAGCATGGATCCGGCCCGCGTCGAGCTGGCGAAGCTCGTCGACGAAGTCTTGTTCGAACAGCGAGAGCTGCTCGAAGACCGCCGCGTGCAGGCCGAGCGTGATGGCACGCTGCCGGCCGTCTGGTGCAATGAAGGCCGCGTCAAGCAGGTGATCACCAATCTTCTCCGCAACGCCGTGCGGCACGGCTGCGACAAGCACTCGCCCCAGGTCACCGTGTCGCACATCGCCCCGCGCGACGGCGACGCGCGGTTCGTCTGGCTGACAGTCCACGACAACGGGCCGGGAATACCGGTGGAGTCCCGAGAAGAGATTTTTGTACCGGGGCGGCGCTTGCCCGGTGCCCACGAGTCGGGCAGCGGCATGGGCCTGGCGATTGTCCGCAAGATTGTGGAGCACTACGACGGCAAGGTGTTTGTCGATCCTCAGTGTTCGCAAGGGACGACGTTCGTGGTCATGCTGCCGAGAGGCGAGGCCTAGCCGTCGTCGACGGGCCAAAGCTGCATTTGATCGCGGGCGTGCGGTCCTAATATCCCTTGGGAGGCTTTTTGCTGCGCGGCTTCTTGTTGTTGGCCGCGTTCGGTTCAGCGGCCTTGAGTGCCTGATCGAGCTTCTCGACGACTGACACGTTCGGCGAATGCGTGGCCCGTTCCAGCCGGTCGAGCGTTTCCACACGAACTCCGGCGCGGCTGGCCAACTCGGCTTGCGACCAGCCCAGCGCCCGACGCGATCGGATCAGGTCGCGGGCCAGGATGATACGCGCGGTCTCGATGGCCGGATAGTTGCCGTTCGGCAGAGCTGGGGGCAATTCCGGCTCGATCGGTTCACCCACCAAGCGCGCAAATTCCACTTCGGGCAAGATCACGAAACGTTCGCCGCCCAAGGTCACGGTCTGAATAACCGGGGATTCACTCATCGTCATAGAAGCCATCGCGGTGTCCGATTTTTTCGACAATTAAAACTTCGGGCACGGCCGGTTGATCCTCCTGTGCCGGCTGGCCCGGTTGAACGTAAAACTGAAGGCGGTAGTCGCCGGTGCGAGCGCGGTATCGCCCCGCCAGCGGGCCCGACAGCGCTTTGACCCCGCTCACAGCGGGCCAGTTCCGCAATCGCTCCAGCACCTTTACGACACGCGCTTGGATTGGTTTGGGCAGCTTTGCCAACTGTTCGCGCGCCACCGGCGTCAACTGGACAATGGCCATGATCCAGTATCCGTTCGGCTTGATTCGGGTGTCAAGATCACGGCAACTCGCGCAGCCGCAGGTGCTTGAATTCCACCGGAGCGCCTTCCGACTCGAGGCAAAGATAACCGCTCGGCGGCTGGCAGCCGGTGCCGCCGGAAACCTCCTCGCCGTTGACCCACAACCGCACTTCGCCGTTGATCGCCCGCACGTAGTAGTGGTTCCACTGGCCGACGCCCTTCGTGAGCTGCTTGCGCGGAAAGCTGCGGTCGCCGTTGGGCGACTTCGGCTCGAAGGGCGTCATCTTGGCGCCGCCCGTGGGAAACACGTCGCCGTTGGTCGTGAACCAGTCGGGCTTCTTGCCGGTCCGCTTTTCGTATTGCTCGGCAAAGCCGTGATCGAGCACCTGCACTTCGATGCCGTGCGGCAGCTTGCCCGGCGGAAGTCCGCTGAGCGACTCTTCGCTTCCCCAAACAAACACACCCGAATTGCCGCCCGACTGCAGATGCCGCCACTCGACGACCAACTCGAAATTGGTGTAGGGCTTTTGACTGCGGACGACTCCCACGGGTTTGCCCGTGCAGTGGACCACGCCGTCCTTCCACGACCACGTTTCGGGGTCGCAGTTGACGTTCGTAAAATCGCTCTCGCCCAACTCCTTCCATCCCGGTCCCCTGCCGTCGATGCAGGCCCTGGGCAAAGCGGCCTCGTCGTCAGCCGGTGCCAGCGAAGCGTTCCCCAGCATTGCGACGACAAGGCAGACCGCGAGATGATGGCAGGCTGGCTTCATTGGCTCACTCACTCCCGAACTTGCTGGAAATAATTCACACCCTTCTTATTGGATGTGACCACATCGAGCAGGCCATCGCCGTTCACGTCGGCGATCTCGAACTGCGTGCCCACGCCGCTGTCGTGGTCGAACGGGTGGGGCGTCCAGGTGGGCTTGCCGCCGGGCCGCGAAAACTCGAACCAGTACATCACGGCCGGCGCGTCGGGGTCGACGTCGCCCTTGGGCCCGTGCGCCCACCAGCGCTTGCCGGTGACGAAGTCGGGCAGGCCGTCGCCGTTGATGTCGGCCATCGCCAAGGCGTGCGTCTGCGAAAAGCCGCGGTCGATCTCGTGCGTCTTGAAGCCGTCGGGCGTCTGCTCGTGCCACCAGATGCCCACCGCATGCGCGGCCGAACTGAGCACGTCGTTGTCGCCGTCGCCGTCAAAATCGTAGACGTGCATCTGCGCGCAGTTCTCGCCCAGCTTCGCCGGATGGAAGGCCCATTCTTCGGCCGCGGCGTCGGCCGGCGATTCCCACCAGCCGTCGATGACGAGCACGTCGTTGCGGCCGTCGCTATTGATGTCGCCGACGCCGAGTCCGTGCGTGAACTTGTTGGTGCAGGGCGCCGCGGCCGCCGAAATGGCGCGCACCGGCCACGGCCGATCGACCGGCCGGCCGCGATGGACGATGCCCATGCGTCGCAACGGCCCCTCAACGTCTTTGGGATCGGGCGAGAAGGCACACACCAGCTCGCGTCGGCCGTCGCCGTCGACGTCGAGATAGGTCGGGCTTTCGTTGTTCGTGACCGGCGTGACGACGTGTTTCTTCCAGGCGCCGCCGGCGGTCTGCGGGTTCTCGAACCACCACGTCTGCTGACCCGGAAAATCCACGACGATCAGATCGGTCCAGCCATCGCCGTTCAGGTCGTCGGCGAAGTTGCAAAAGCTGTGGCTATAGCCGTGCGGATCGTATTCCTCGGCCTTTTCGGCGATGGTCCGCATTTGCCAGTCGGGCGCGGCGTAATAGACGCTGCCGGCCGAAATGTCGGGCCGACCGTCGTGGTTGAAATCGCCGACCGACGTTCCCTCGCTGCGGAACTTGGCATCGAGCTGCGTGCGTTTGAAGCCGATCTTGGGCTTGGCGCCTTCGGCGGCAGCCGATGCGGCGAGGGCGAACAGAAGGAGAAGCGAGACCGCAAGGCAACGGGGGTGAATCATGGATATACCAATTTGGGGGAAATTGCAAATTGCAAATTGCAAATTGCAAATTTGCAATTGCCTGACGCCTTAAATTCTACCCTGCCGCCACCGGAGGCGATACTCCCAACGTCTGACACGTTTCCGTAAGCTGCCGCCAGGTGGTTTCATCGAGCTCGATGCCCTCGGCCAGTCGGCGCTGGCGGTTGAGGGCTTCGATTTCGCCCGGTATGAGGATCTTTCCGTCGGCGGTGACGGTTCGCGCCCCCTTGACGAACTCGATGTACGTTCGCACTTCGTTTTGAAAACCGTCGTTGTCGACAAACCGGGCCGGGTCGAGATAGATCGAGAGCATGCCGTTGGAGAGCCGCGTGACGCCGGGCCGGGTGCAGCCGCCGCCCGTGAGCGCGCCGCCGAGCACTTCGGCCAGCATGCCCAGGGCATAGCCTTTGTGCGCGCCGAAGGGAAGAATTGCCCCCGGCGGCGGACCATAGAACACGCGCGGGTCGTCGGTCGGATTTCCTTCGGGGTCGATGATCGATCCGGCGGGCACGCGGTCGCCGCGGTGCAGGGCCACGCGGATTTTTCCTTCGGCGATGGCGCTCGTTGAAATATCGACCACGAGCGGCCAGGTTCCGACCCTGGGCACGCCGGCCGCAATGGGGTTGGCCGACAGCCGCCGGTCGATGCCGCCAAAGGGCGCGACGAGGTTGCCGGCCCCGCTGGTATTGACGAAGTGCAAAGAAACGAGGTTGGCATCGGCGGCCAGCGTGGGCCAATCGCCGATGCGTCCCAGGTGGCCGCAGTTGCGCAGTGCGATCACCGAGACGCCGCGCGTCCGGGCCTTGTCGATGCCCCGTTTTACGGCGGCCTCGCCGATCGTTTGCCCGAAGCCGAAATTGCCGTCCAGCACGGCCAGCGTGTCGGTTTCCATGACCACGGTCGGCTTTTGGTTGGCCAGCACTTTTCCGTCCCGCAGCCAGGCCACATAGCTGGCCACGCGGATGACGCCGTGCGAGTCGTGTCCGACGAGATTGGACTCGACGAGATAATGGGCGATGCGTTCCTCTTCCGGCGGACGGCAGCCGGCGGCGGCAAAGACTTCGCGAACGGTCTGTTTCAGGCGATCGGCGGGAATGCGTGGCATGGCAGGTAGGTTGTAGACGGCAGACGGGAGACGGACCGACAAGAGCAATGTAGCCGACTTCTCGACCATGATCGAGTGCTCGGCGGGGCAAAGCAGCCCCCTTTTGCCCACGCGTGGATAAAATCGGGGACGCCATGCTTGGTGGTTCGCGCTGCCACTTGGCGATTGTATGCTTGATTCGAGACTCAGATCTCGGAATTGCCGTCATAATGATTGCCGACCATTTTGTGCGAGGTGTGTCGTTCCGCCGAGTTGGGGCTTGCTGCGCCGCGCTCGTCTGTGTGGCAACGGGCCTGACTGCCAGTTGGTGGTTGTCGTCGGACCGTCCGCCTCCACGAAACGAAGATTCGGCACCCTCAGTTCCGTCAATTGACGGTTTGCCGAAAACCGTGACGAACGGTGGATATGTCTCGTCCTCCGCCTGCCGATCTTGTCATCCGCGGCAGCATGCCAGTTGGCAGCGGACGTTCCATCGACGGATGACGCAGCCCGCCTACGTCGACGCCGTGTTGGCGCCGTTCAAGGGCGAAGAGGTTTCTGTGGGCGATTGGACGTTGCGAATGACGCGGCGCGGCGACCAGTTTTGGGTTGAACGGCGGTCAGGTTCCCCGGCAACGGATGAGACTGGGCCGACGGACGAGACTGGGCCGACGGAAACGCGCCGCATCGTCATGACCACGGGTTCTCATCACATGCAGGGCTACTGGGTGCGCCGAGACGGAAGCAATATCCTCGATCAATTCCCGTTGATGTGGCTGCTGGAAGAGGACGGTCGCGGCCGCTGGGTGCCACGTATCGACTGCTTCTTGACCCCTCCCGGCAGCCCGTCCGGCGCGCCCCTCGGTCCGACGCCCTGGAACACGACCTGGAACATGAATTGTGTCGCTTGTCACAGCGTCAATGGCGTGCCTGGAGTCGTACCGCGGGCCGAGGTCGCCGAGGATCAAATTGCCCAGACCGCCGATACGACGGTTGCCGAATTGGGCATCGCCTGTGAAGCGTGTCACGGTCCGGGACAAGCCCATATCGCAGCGTACAAAAACGTATCGGGCACGCGGCCCGCTGCCGCGAACAGGCCGGTTGATGCCGCGATCGTCAATCCCAAACTCCTGAAGCCCGAACGCTCCGCTCAGGTATGCGGCCAATGCCACGGGATCTTTCAGTACGCCGACACGCAATTCTTTGCAGATTGGTTCCAATTTGGCCGCGATTATCGACCTGGCGGCGATTTAAGCGAGAAGCTGATCACGGACTCGCCTTCTTACCTTCCACGCGCGGAATTGAAGTCGATCTTGCACCATCGGCCGGCGTTTGACCAATCGACCTCCTGGCCCGATCGCATGGTGCGCGTCGCTCGCGAGTACAACGGGCTGGTGGAATCGGCCTGCTATCAGCGAGGCGGCATGACGTGCCTGGATTGCCACTCGATGCACGACAGCGACCCCAACGACCAGTTGGCCGCCGGAATGGACACCAACGAAGCCTGCTACCGCTGCCATTCGTCGTACCGCCGACAGAGCGAGACGCACAGTCATCACCCGGCCAATTCGACCGGCAGCATATGCTACAACTGTCACATGCCGCACACCACGTATACCTTATTGAAGGGCATCCGCAGCCACCAGATCAGCAGCCCGAATATGGCTGCGACACTGGCTACCGGCCGGCCGAACGCCTGCAACCTTTGTCATCTCGACCAGACGCTGGCATGGAGCGCGGAGAAGCTTTCCCAGTGGTATGGTCAGAAACCGGTTCAACTCGATGAGGACCAGCAGGGCATTTCGGCTGCCGTTTTGTGGATGTTGCGGGGCGATGCCGTTCAGCGGGCGCTCGTGGCCTGGTCGTGCGGGTGGCCAGCGGCGCGTGAGGCTTCCGGCGAGGACTGGCTGCCGCCATATTTGGCGTGGCTGTTGGAGGATCCCTACTCGGCGGTCCGGCTGATCGCCGACCGTTCGTTGAAAAAGCTGGGCTATGATCTCGACTACGACTTTTTGGCGCCGGCGGACATGCGCGGCGCCGCGCGGCGCGAGGCGCTCGAGCGCTGGCGACGGCGCGTGGCCGACTCCCATCACGGTTTTCCATCTCACGTGCTCCTGGACCAGGAGCGACGTTTGCGAGACGACGAGGTCGAGCGGCTCATTCGCACGCGCGACGACCGCCCGCTGTCGATCACCGAGTAGCGGTCTGGCTGTCGCCACCGCATCCGATCAAGTAAAGTTAAGATCTATCCAGCGCAGCGAACGGTTGGCAAAATACAACCGGCTGCTGGCGATCGAAGAGGAATTGCAAGTCTCAAAGTAACGTTCGCACAAAAAGGAGTGGTTTACCATGTTGGCCGAACGCGCACGGATCGTTTGGCGAGAAGTCGCCGTCCTCGTTTCAGCCGTTGTTCTCACGTCGGTCCCGCGGCCTCTCTTGGCGGAGGAGTCGGCGAAAAGACCGTATCTGGCCTTGAACGCAAGACTGACGGAGCGGTTCCAGGTACACATCGCTCCAGCCTACCGGCCAATCCACGTCAAGGAGGAAACATGGTCGTTCAAAGCGGCGCCGGTCAACGCGGACGACCTCGATGATTACGTGCCCATTTTGTCCGAGGAGTTCTTTCTCTATCCGGTGGAATTCATCAATGCCGTCAACCTCAGGCGAATCGTGCTCTGCACTCGGCTTATGAACGGCGATACGGAGGCGGGTGGACTTGCCGACTTAACCAACCGCACAATCTACTTGAATGTGTCGGTCTCGAATGACGGATACCTGCGAGGTGCGTTCCACCACGAATTGTTTCACTTGGCTGACGACGCGCAGGGGAGACGGAACTTTGACGATGAAGAGTGGTCGTCGCACAATCCGCCGGGATTTGATTACAGGGGCGGACCATGGTCGATGCTCGCCAACAGCCTTTCCGATACAGCGGTGCCCGGCTTTGTTAGCGAATATGCGCTCACCGCCGTTCACGAAGACAAGGCCGAACTGTTCTCGCGGCTGATGGTGTTGGGAGGAGAATTAGAGGAATGCGCTGCAAGTGACTCGTTCTTGAGAGGCAAAATCGAAACGATGAAATGCCGTCTTTATGGCTTCTGCCCAAAAATCGACGAAGGCTTTTGGGAGTCGGCAAAACGGCAGGGGTTGCCGGATCGCATTGCCATTGCGGCTGGCCGAGACTGAGTAATCGGCCATGCCGCAGAGAAGGCCGATGAAATCATCCGGGCTAGCGGCCATCGGGCGTCAGCAAGTGACTTTGTTTGAGCCAATCGGCGGCGCGCTGCGGCCAGGTGTTGACGTTTTGGCCGGTGTCGCGCATGCCGTAGCCGTGGCCGCCGGTGGCGTACAAGTGCAACTCGGCCGGCACGCCCGCCTTCCGCAACTCGGTCGCAATGTGCAGGCTGCTGAAGACGGTCACCGGATCATCCCAGGCGTGGACCAAAAACGTCGGCGGGGCGTTCTTGCCGATCGTGACGTCTTCCCGCATCTTCGTCGGCTCTCCCTTCTTCTCGAAGTACGCCGGATAAATCAGCAGTGCGAAGTCGGGCCGAAACGATACCTGATCGATCTCGTCGATCGGCGGGTACTGGCGATCGGCCAGGTAGGAGGTCAAACCGGCCGTCTCGCCGCCGGCCGAAAAACCCAGGATGCCGATCCGCCGCGGATCCAGTTCCCATTCCTTCGCCTTGGAGCGGACCAGACTGACCGCCCGCTGCGCGTCTTGCACGGCGGCCAACCAGCGCTTTCCGTCCGGAGTGCGGGTGGGAACGCGATACTTCAACACGATGCCCGTCACGCCCAGCGTGGTCAACCATTCGGCGGCTTCGGTTCCTTCGTGGTTCAGCGCGAGAATGTGATGCCCTCCTCCGGGACATATGATCACGGCCGTGCCGGTGTCTTTGTCTTTCGCGGGGCGGTACAACGACACGGTCGGAATCGAGACGTTCGTCAGCCGAATGATCGGCTTCCCGCCCGGATCTTTCTGGCCGGGCTGGGTGGTGTCCTGTTCCGGCGGCAGTTCCTTGGTTTCTCCCGGCGGTTTGCCCGGCCAGATCGGCTGCACCAGGGAAGGTTTCGTTTCTTCGGCCTGAAGCGATCTCATCGGGGACGAAGCGACGAACGCAAATAAGAACGCGGACCAACTGGCAAGCAGTTTCGCCAGCGGCATGGCAACTCGGTTTGGCAGTACAGGCATGGTTTTGGTTCCAAGGTTCAACTTTAAGACAATACCCTGAACTGGCGCCGCTGGAAAGCCGCGGGGCGATGTGCGAAGATAATCGGCAACAGCCCAGTCGCGCCATGCACGCCCCTAACCTCCCCTTCGATGAGCGACATCCTCGACCTCGTCAGCAGCCTTTTCGACCAGAGCGACGATGCTGTTTGTCTGGCCACGCTACACACCGAGTTGTTCTATCTGAACCCGGCCGGCCGGCAGTTACTGGGCATCGAAGCGGAGACCGGTTTTGCGGGTACGCGGCTGCGCGACGTGTACAGCGACGAAACGCGCGACCGGCTGCGGGCGGACGCTTTTCCCACGGTCCGCGCCAGCGGGCGTTGGTCGGGCAACGGGCAAATGCGGCGATCGGGCACCGACGTACCGATCGACGTCCACATCACGGCATTTCTGGTGCAGCATCCCCGCAAAGACAAACCAGTCTGCCTGGCCCTGGTGCATCGCACGTCGGGCGACCTTCAGCGGGCGGTCGAGGCCGAGTCGCTGCGCCGGGCGGTCGTGGAATCGTCGATCGATCCGATCGTGGCCGTCAACCACGAAGGCCTCGTCACGGAGTTCAATCCCGCCGCCGAGCGGGTGTTCCGCCGCCGGCGGGCCGAGGTGCTGGGCCGCCGGTCCGACGACATTCTGTTTCCGCCGCCCGACGCCGGAGGCGAGCCGGAACGCGTGGAGCGGCACGTGGCTGCGGGCGAGGGCTCGATGCTGGGCCGCCGCACCGAAGTGGTGGCCATGCGCGCCGGAGGCCAGACGTTTCCGGCCGAGATGGCCATGACCATCAGCCGCGCTCAGGGCAAGGCGGTGTTCACGTTCTTCTTCCGCGATATCAGCGAGCGGAAGCGCACCGAGCAGGCCCTGCGCGACTCCGAGGCGCTCTACCACTCGCTGGTCGAGAACCTGCCCATGAACGTCTTTCGCAAAGACGAGCAGGGCCGGTTCACCTTCGCCAACCGGTTGTTTTGCGAAACGCTGGCGGTGCGCAACGAGCAGGTGATCGGCAAGACCGATTTCGACTTTTACCAGGCCGAGCTGGCGGAAAAGTACCGCCGCGATGACGAGCACGTGCTGGAAACGGGCCAGGTCTTGGAAGCGGTCGAAGAACATCGCAAGGCCGACGGCAGCAAGATCTATGTGCAGGTGTTCAAGACGCCCGTCCGCGACGCCGACGGACGCACCGTGGGCACGCAGTGCATGTTCTGGGACGTGACGGCCCGCAAACAGACCGAAGAGGCGCTGCGCGAAAGCCAGCAGCGGCTGCAATCGATCCTCGACAACGCGCGGGCGGTGATCTACGTCAAGGGCATCGACGGCCGCTATGTGCTGGTCAACCGGCTGTTCGAGTCGCTGTTTCACATCCGCCGCGGCGAAGCGCTCGGCAAAAGCGATCTCGATTTGTTCCCCCCGGAAATGGCCGAGGCCTTCCGCGCCAACGATCAGCGCGTGCTGGCCGCGGGGGCGCCGTTGCAATTCGAAGAAGTCGCTCCGCACGACGACGGCGCCCATACCTATATCTCCACCAAGTTTTTGCTCTACGACTCCAGCGGCGTGCCGCACGCGCTGTGCGGCATCTCCACCGACATCACCGAGCGGAAGCATGCCGAAGTCGAATTGCAAAAGGCCAAGGAGGCGGCCGAAGCCGCCAGCATGGCCAAGAGCGTGTTTCTGGCCAACATGAGCCACGAAATCCGCACGCCCATGAATGGCATCATCGGCATGACCGAGCTGGTGCTCGACACTCCGCTCAGCCCCGAGCAGCGCGAGTATCTGAAGCTGGTCAAAGAGTCGGCCGATTCGCTGCTGACCGTCATCAACGACGTGCTCGACTTCTCCAAGGTCGAGGCCGGCAAGCTCGACCTGGTGGAAATCCCCTTCGCCTTGCGAGACACGCTGGGCGACACCATGAAGTCGCTGGCGTTCCGGGCTCACACCAAGGGGCTGGAGCTGGCCTGCCACGTGGCGGCCGATGTGCCCGACTACGTCACTGGCGACTCCGGCCGCTTGCGGCAAGTGCTCACGAACCTGGTGGGCAACGCCGTCAAGTTCACCGACCAGGGCGAGGTGGTGGTCGACGTCCAGCGTCAGCCGGCCGAGGGCGAGGGGCTGGAATTGCACTTCTGCATCGCCGACACGGGCATCGGCGTGCCGGCCGAAAAGCAAGCAATGATCTTCGAGGCCTTCGAGCAGGCCGACAGCTCGACCACGCGGCGCTATGGCGGCACGGGACTGGGGCTGGCAATCGCCCGCAAGCTGATCGAAATGATGGGCGGCCGCGTGTGGCTGGAAAGCGAGGAAGGCAAAGGGAGCCGGTTTCACTTCACCGTTCGCGTCTCGCCTGCCCAGCGGCCGCCGACGCAACTCCGCGTCGAGCCGGCCACACTTCTCGACCTGCCGGTGTTGATCGTCGACGACAACGCGACGAACCGACGCATCCTCGTCGAGATGTTGCAAAACTGGCGGATGCGTCCCACGGCGGTCGAAGGCGGCCGGGCGGCTCTGAGCGCGATGCGGCAAGCGGCCGACGACGGCCGGCCGTTCTCGCTGGTGCTGCTCGACGCGAACATGCCCGACGTCGACGGCTTTCAATTGGCCGACGAGATCAACCGCCATCCGCAGTTGGCGGGCGCGACGATCATGATGCTCACCTCGGGCGACCGCCCGGACGACGTGCGTCGTTGCCGGCAGCTTGGCATCGCGTCGTATCTGATGAAGCCGGTCAAGCAGTCTGAACTGTTCGACGCCATCGTGGGCGCGCTCGGCAGCCGGTCCGCAGCCGGTCCGCCCGCGGAAGAGCCGGTGGTCGCTCCACCGGGCCGGCACCTGCGGGTGCTGCTGGCCGAAGACAGCGTAGTCAACCAGAAGCTGGCGGTGTATCTGTTGGAGAAGTGGGGCCATCAGGTCACCGTGGCGAACAACGGCCACGAAGCGGTGGCGCGGGCCGAAGCCGGGCCGTTCGACCTGGTGCTGATGGATGTGCAGATGCCGGAGATGGACGGGCTGGAAGCCACGGCGATCATTCGCCGCCGCGAAGCCGCGGCGGGCGCTCACGTGCCGATCGTGGCCATGACGGCGCACGCGATGGTGGGCGACCGCGAGCGGTGTCTCGAATCGGGCATGGACGACTATCTCTCGAAACCGATCCGCGCGCGCGAGCTGTTGGCGGTGATCGAGCAGGTGATTGCCGGCGGGCAAAAGCCGCTCGACGGCGATTCGGAGCCGAGCGCCATCGACTGGGCGGCGGCGATCGACCGACTGCAAGGCGATCGCGAGCTGATGGCGGAGTTGGTGGCGGTGATTCACCAGGAGGCCCCGCGACTCTTGGCGGAGGTGCGCGAGGCGGTCGAGCGCGGTGACGCCGCGGCGTTGAAGCTGGCCGCCCATACGCTCAAAGGCTCGCTCGGCAACTTTGCCGCAGCCAAGGCGGTCGAGGCCGCCAATCGGCTGGAGTTGATGGGCAAACAGAGCGACCTGAGCGAAGCCCCGCAGGCGCTTGCCGCACTCCAGCGCGAGCTCGACCGCTTTATGCCCGAACTCGAAGCCTGGAACCGGCGGTAAGGTTTCGACCTGCCGACCAGTTTCAGCGGCAATCGGCCGCCGAGCCTAAGCCCGGCCAACTCCCCAGCCGCGGCGCCATCGAGGTCAAGTTGGCACTGCCGCAACCTGTTCGAGGCAATGGTCCGGCGACGAAATCGGCCAAACACGCCGAGCATGCCAAAGACCTCAAGATCGCCGCACCATTGGGAACACCCTACCTCACGATGGGCACGATGCGCTTGGCGGTCAGGTGCTGCGCTTGACGTTCGGGCATATAGCCCAGGCTGCCGTTGATGCCGACGTCCTGGTTCAAATACCGCCGAAGATTCACGCCGGGAGCGGGCGAGACGTAGGCCGACACGCGGCCTGCGGCGTCGACCAGCGCGAACTGCGGCAACCGCGGATCGAGCGACGAAAGCTGCGTCAAGCGGCCCACGCCGTCGTAGCGCAGCGGTGACAAGGCGGCAACTGGCGACGTTCCCGCGGCCGGTCCGGCCACGGCGCGGTCCGAGCGATGCCGACCGGCCGGCACATCCATCACCGCCAGATAGCGGTGCTGGATGTCGGCGAATTTGTCGATCTTCCGCAACACTCTGCGAATGCGGCCGCGCTCGAGCGCCGTCTCGGAGCGCTCGATCGCTTCCTCGGCCTCGCGACGAAGAAGCGTCAGATCCCACTGGGGAGGATCCGCCGTCACCATCGCCGACAACGCCAGGTCGAGGTCTTCGGCTTCTTCCTTCAGGTCCGCCTTGGGCTGACGCTCTTCGCTCCGGAGACGCTGCACGCGGCCATCGTCGTCCGCTTCGGGGGCAAGGGCGTCGTCTTCCGGCTCGTCGTCGATCTTGGGCGGCGGCGCGGCACGGCGCGACCTGCGCTTGGCCGCGGAGCCCGACCCCGGCCCGTCATGCGACGCCTGACGGACCCAGCGGTCGCGCTTCTTTTCGTTGGGTTCCTCGATCTGCCGCTCGAGCTGATGGGCCGGGATCCAGCGGAATTCGCCCGTCGGCGGCGCGATTTTGTACCACGCTCGGGCGATGCCCCCCGATTCAATCTCCTGGGCTTCGAGAATCCGGACCTGGTCGCCGTCGTTGAGGCGTACCTGGATGACGTCCCGCATATTGCTGAAGGCGCTGCCCACACGCACGGCGACGTGATTGCCCGTCACCACGCCGATGTTTCCTTGCCGCGGCTCGACGAAGTCGGCCGAGACCCAGCTAAAGGCGTCGTCGGGCGGACGGACGGCATACCATCCGCCGGGACCGTGCCGAACGACTTCGACTTGCTGTCCGCGACGGAGCCTGGCGACGGGGTAATAGGCCTCGCCCGGTCCGCTGCGAAGATAGGCCTCGGACGCGGTAACGAAGGTCGTGTAGGGAAACGGCTCGGCCCAGGCCGGCGCCGCGCAGCAAGCGACGCAGGCCGCGATCGCCAGGCGAAGCGTCATCGCGCAGCCTCGTGTCGGAAGTGAGATGGAAGTGCAGCGGGCTTGTACCGAAAATCGGCGGGCCCCTCAAGGGCAGATTAGAAACCACCCAATCCTTTGCCGCCGGCGCCGCTGCCGCCGAAGCCGGAGGAGCCGCCGCCGCCACCGCTCGAACCACTGGCGCCAGTCACGTAGTTGAACGTGTTGACCTGCCCGATCGCGGAAAAGAAGGGGATCGGCGAGACCCGCACGTAGCGCCGGTCGGCCGAAATCACCGCGCTGGTGAACATCGATGCGCCTTGAGGCAGCGATATGATCACCGGCTGATAACCCGCCGCGCCGCGGAGGAAAAAGGGATTGTTGGGGTTGAGGCCGCGGGGAAGTTCGCCGGGCTGCTTGGCCCGCGAGCGGGCCATGCTGCCGGCCGCGCCGGGATCGTTCATGGCATTGAGCTGCGCGGCGAGTTGCCAGGTGACGGCGGCCTGATTGGCCACGGCGTTGACGAGCTGCTGTTGCTCCAGCGGCTCGGTCCGCCGGCCGTCCGTCAGATCGACCATGCAGACCGCCTCAGTGCCGCTCAGGTCGACCTGCTTGGTCATCTCCCCCTGTTTCTTGGACCAATAATGCCAGAAGACCTTGACGGTGACTTTGTCGGCGGTGACTTTTCCCCACACGCGCCGGACTCGAATGCGGTATTCGCCGCTGAACCCCTTGGGGCAGATATAGGCTTCTTGAGCCCCTTCGGCCTTCCGCTCTTCTTTTTTCGAGCGCGCCACCGAGTCGCCCAGCATGATTCCGCCCGACAGCGTGCGCGGCATACGGAAGGAGCAAACGGTGCCCCCCGGCTCCTCCACCAGCAGGTCGACGTCGGCCTCGCCGGTCCACGAGACGATCACCACCAGATCGCGGACCAGGGCCTCCTTGACCTCTTTTTCATATTGCTCGGCCTCTTCGGTTCGGTTTTCCGATTTCAGCCGTGCCAGCGTGGCCTCGGCCACGTTGACGCCGCTGTCCCATATATCGATCTGCTTGTTGGGCCAGGGCTGGCTGAGGATGCCGATGGTGGCCCACTTGATGGCGTCCAGATCGTCGAGCTTCTGAGCGAGCTGCAGGCCAAAAATGTAGGGGTCCGGCCACGCCGGCAGTCCCTTGCTGAGCTGCCGAAAGAGCTGCAAGGCCCGCTTGTCGAGTCCCAGGCGGCTCATATATTGCGCCAAGTACATGACCTCGATCGGATTGCTGGCGAAGTCGAGTGCCGAGAGCAACACGCGCTCGATCTCCTCGGGATCGCGCTGATCTGCCTGCAACGCCAGTGCCAGGGCCTCGTACATCCAAGGCTGGCCTTGCTTGTTCCGCAAGGCGGCGTAGAGCAATCCGATCACGTGATCGAACTTGCGGCCCTTCATCAGTTGGCGAACGGTTTCGCGCACCGAGGCTTCCGACGGGGCCTTGTCGCCCGTATGGGCGGCGAAGTAATCGTTCCACGCCGTGTCCGGATCGGCCCCTTCCTTGAATTCGATCTTGATCGGCTCGATTTTTTCGTTGCGGGGCCGCGGCTGACCGATTCCGGCAACGGGCTTCTTGGGCGCCTCGGCCCCGACCGGTCGCTTCGCCGCAGCTTTGCCGTTTGCGGCGGCGCCCTTGGCCCCGGCACCCTTGGACGTGTCGGCCGGCTTTGCGCCTTTGTCCTGCTTCTTCATCTTCAGGTCGTCCTTGACGGCGAAGGCGCGAAAGCCGGAGCGCTTTTCGGCGGGCACGTTAAACATGCCGCGGCCACCCATGCTTTGAACCGGGATCACCAGGTCGCCCACCGGGTAGACGCGGGTGCTCAACATGTTTTCCGCCTCGGTCTTGCTGGTGATCATCAGCACTTCGTTGCGGATCACGTAGGTCAAATCCAGCTCGCTCAGCAGCAGCTTGAGCGCCGAGCGGAGCGTAATGCCCTTGATGCTGCGGGTGATGGCCGTGTCGCTGGCGGTGCCGGCGTCGGCCAGGGCCTTTTCGTCGAGCTGGATTTCGATGCCGTGCCGCTGCTTGAGGTACTCGACCACGTCGCTCAGCGGCTGCTCGGCAAAGTCGATCTCCGTCGGCTCGTCGAGCGCTTGCAGAATCCTCATCTCGTTCGGGCCGTGCTCCAGCAGGTCGACCGCCTTGTACTTTTTGCGGCGCTCGGTGAGCAACTGCCAGACCTCGGGGTCGGGATAAATGATCGGCGGCTCGTCGGCCGTGGGCACGTGCGAGAGCTCGATCTGGAACAAAGCGTCGACGAAGCCTTTTCGCCGCATGTCGAGCACGGCGTTGGTGTCGGCCTGATAGCCGAGCATGCGGGCCGTCAACTCCGCGCCTCGCAGGCCGGCCCTGCCGGGCAGCATCTCTTCGGCGATGTCGGCCAGCGCCTCGGCGTCGCGATAACGTTCTTCATCCATCAGCGCGCCGAAACGCGACATGATCTGGTCGACCTTCTCCTCTTGCAAGAAAAGCTCGCGGACGATTCGCTCGCGCGCCTCTCCTTCGGCAACGATCTGTTGCCGTTGCAAGGTCTGCTCTTCCTTCAAGATTGCCATGCGGTTCGCCGCTCGGAGGGTGGCCACGATCTTGCTGACGAGCTGCGCCCGCACTTCGGTGCTCAGTTCCGAGGCCTGCTGCACTTTGTCCATCAGCAGCTTGAGATCGTTGCGCGTCGCTTCGGGATCGAGGGCCATGCCGGCGTTGGCCTTGCTCAGGGCATTGTTCACCTCGGCGCGCAGGAAGCCTTCCACCACGCGGTTCTGCCGCTCAAGTTCGTTGAGCAACTCGCCGTCGGCCGCTTCGGCGGCAGCGCGGCCCGCGGGTGCCGGCGGCAGTTTTTCCGCCGGCGCCCGCTTCATGCTCAGATCGTTGCCGCCCTTTTGACGCACGCGCATTGCCGCGGCGCGCACGTTCGACGCCTCGACGTTCTCCGAATCGAGCTTTTCCGCCGCGTCGGCAAGCTGGGCGGCGTCGTTCGGTCGACCAAAAGCCAATGCCTGTTCTCCCAGCATCGCCAATGCCTGGGCGCCCAGATTCACGCGCCGCCGCAATTCGGCCAGTCCCACGCTGCCCACCGTCGGCAGGCCCAGGCCCTTGCCCGGCGAGATCGCCTCGACCACTCTCGCCAGGTAGGCGTTATCCGGCGACGATGCGCCGGGCGTCAGCTTCCATTCGAGCGTCACCAGTTTGCCGTTCAAGTCGCCGGTCAGCTTGATGGCCAAGGGCTGCTTTGCTTCGGCCGCCTTCGAGTCGAGAGAGCCCAAGAGGATGGTGTCGCGGTCGAACCGCAGGGGCGGCACCGGCCGGGGATAGGCCTGTTTGACCGCCTGGGGAAAATCGACGGCCGCGGGCCAGACGACGGCCGAGCGTGCGACGGCGGCCAGATAACGTCCGAACTTGCGACCGTCGGAGCGATCGTCGTCGAAGACCACCATGCCGCCCGCATGGTTCGCCAACGCGGCCAACAACTCGCTGACCACGCGCGGGCCGATGGCATAACTGTTGAAGGAAAGCCGGCTCTCGACCAATCGTTCCGTGAACTGCTTCAGATCGTCGAAGGTCAGCAAATTGGCGACGCTGAATCCATCGCCGATATACAAGATGGAGCGAGTACGTCCCGCCTCGTCGCCGGCGGCCGCCACCTCCAACGCCGCATTGAGCGCGGCCCGCAGGTCGGTCGAACCCAATGGCACGCGGCGGTCCAGCGCGGCCAGCGCCCGTTGCATGGCCTCGCTCGACGGCGCGACTGGCAAATCGTTGAGCTTGACGGCGTTGACGTCAACCGCCACCAGCGCGGCCCGGTCGTTTGCCGACAAGCTGCCCAGTACGGTACGCAACGCTTCCAGCGCCTTGGCGCGATACGCGCCGATCTGGCTGGCCGAGGTATCGAAGAGCACGATCAGATCGAGCGGCGCGGCGGTCGGCTGGGGCACCGACGGGGAGAGCTTCAGCGCGAAAAAGGTCGGCCCGCCAGGTTTGGCGAAGGTCTCCCATACCGAGGGCGTCGAAGGTTTTGCTTCGGCGCCCACAACATCTCTGACCATCGCCGCTTGCGCGCAAACGCCGACGACGGCGAGCGCGGCCAACCATGCCGATCGGGACCGACCAACGTGAGACATCTGTATGACTCCAACAAGAAGTGTGCGCCGTCTGCACCGGGCCACTGGGATGCGCGGCGTAGGCGACGACCAAGCCTGATCTCCGTCCGTGAAATTGTGCCGGACGAACACCCGTTAGTCTATTACATTGAGAACCGTTATGCCAACAAAAACGGACATTCCGGGGGCATATTTTTTCATCGTCGCCCTTCCGCGTAAAGAGGGATTAAATTTGCCCGCGGCCCGGCCACCGGAACCCCTCGACTGGCGAGGTGGCCGATTCCGCCACCTGGCCTCGTTGCGGTTGACTCGCTTCGCCGGCCCGCCATGCCTTAAACCATGGCGGCTAAAGGAGTTGGCTTCGATCGATTCTCGGCCGCGTGAAGCTCTTGGTTTAGAGATTCGGCACTTTGACGCTGCCGCGTCGAGGATCGTAGAAGGCTTCGATCAGTTCGACACCGAAGCCGCGGTGCAATTCCCATTCGGCACGAGCGGCATAGGGCGTCCCCGGATGCAGCCGGACGATTTCTTTCAGCAAAGTCGTGGCCCGCTCGAGGTCGGCTTTCGTCTTGTCGCCGGTGATCGTTTGCTTGCGGGTGCGAATGTCCCAGTGCGTGGTCGGCTTGTCGGTGCCCAACGGATTGGTGATTTCCTTGGGGTGCTTGACAAATTCCTCCAGATAGGCGGCGTATTCCTGGATACGGATCCGATAGGCAATCACCTGCGCATACATCAGGTCGTAGCTGGCCTGCCAGCGAAAGCTTTGCTCCCGGCTGCGCAAGGGCTTCACCTTGTCGAGCATCTTCTCGGCCTGCAGCAGATACTCGTACATGCCAAGGGCCGTCTGGTGGTTTTCGGCGGCCGCCTTGGCAAACTCCTGCTGGTCGATCGGGAAGGTCACCCGCACGGTGCAGTATTTCGACGACTTGGGGTTGTAGGGGTTCAGATCGATGATGATCTGCCAGAGCGTGCTGCGCAACTTGCTCTTGTCGCGCTGCTTGAGGTACTCGGCCCGCGAACTAAGGTCGGGCAAGTAGGGCCGCATCCGCTCCAGTTCATACTTGCGGTCGTCGCGGGCCACCAGGTTCACTTCGGGGCTGGGCAACATAAAGAACACGCCGCCCGTCTCCCGTGCCAACCGCACCTGCTCGTAGGGGCCGAAACCGCTGGGATGCGCGTCCCAGCGCCGCGTGAAGCCGTCGATTTGCAACTGTTCGGGCAAGGGCGTTTCCGGACCGCGATTGATCCGCAGCCAGAAGTGGATCTTGGTCTGCGGGTCGATCCAGCGCATGTGGGCGTAGGGGTATCCGAACACCGCCTCGCGGCCCAGCGCATACACGGCGCAACGCGTGTCGCGGGCCTCTTTGACGGCCGCCTCCAGGTTCTGAAAGCTGTCTTCTTCCTCGCCGCTTTCGTCGGTGACGAGGATCAACGCGAGCTGCCTCCTGCCCGACGTGGCGTACTTGTGGAAGGCCGAGATCGAGTACTGCACGGCGCTGCACATCATTTCCTTGCCCGTCTTGTCGATGGGCACCTCACCGATGGCGGTGCGGATGTCGTCGGCGTTGGCCGTGGGCTTGGGTGTGTGGATTTTGAACTCGGCCCCATAGCTGGTGACGGCGCCCATCAGTGCATCGCCGGCGGCGACATCTGCCAAGCCCAGTTCCTTATAGACGCGGTCGATGCGGTCGCGAATCTCCTGCTGATCGTCCTTCATGCTCTCCGACTGATCGAAGCACCAGATGACCAGCACTTTGCCTTTCGAGAGCATGTGCAGGATTTCGTGCGTGATGCGGTCCATGGCCTCCTGATAGCTATCGACAATGGCCTGCGGCTCGCCGAGCGTTCCTTGCGGCACTTCCGCGTTGAACGCCGCCCCCGACGAGTTGAACTCGACCAGATCGCCGACATTCACCGACGGAGAGTCCGTCTCGGCCACCGTGCGGTCGATCGTCGGCTGCGAGACGCCCGCAATGGCCACGCTGCCCGCCGTGGTGGCGACGGGCGAAGAGCTGACCAAGGCCAGCGTCTTGGCCGGATCGATTTTCGTCTCCAGCACCTCGTTCAAGAGCTCGTCGGGGCGGTCGAGCACGGCGGCTTCGAGTTCGGCGAAATGAGGTTTGATGAGCTGAGGCAAGAACCACATGCCGAGCAGAATCAACAGAACCAGATGCACCGCCGCCGAAAAGCAGACGCCGGTACCGAAACGCATGGCCCAGGCCGGCAACCAGCGGCGCCGGCGGGATTCGGCCCCCTCGGCGGCAACCGCGGTCGGAGATGAAGAGGAAAGCGGTACAACCGACGCCGACGCAGCCTTGCTCTCGGCGGCATCCGTCAACGGTTTGGCGACGCGCTCTTTTTTGCCGGCAGCAACGCGTGGCTTGGTCCGTGGTACGGCCGGCACCGGCGATGGCTCGTCCGCCGGTGAAGATCGCAACAGCCCCGAGCCCCCGTCGGCGTGTGCCTGCTCGCTCATGTCTACTCTCCCAAGGGTTACCGCCTAGTTTCAGTTTATCGCCGCTGGCCGCTGTGTGTAAGGTGGGCCAGCGAGCTTGCGAGCGCCGGCCCAGCCCTGATTTTGGATTTTCGATTTTGGATTTTGGATTGGCCCTAATCCAAAATCCGAAATCCAAAATACTGGCTCCGGTTAATCCTGACCCTCGTTTACGGTTACGTTCATGCAAAGGACCGCCCCCTCGACGCGGAGCAATACCGTCTTAAAATGGGGAAACCCAATGGCCGATCTCACACATTTCGACGATCAAGGCGCCAGCCGCATGGTGGATGTCAGCGGCAAGGAAGCCACCGTGCGCATCGCCCGCGCCTCCGCTCGGGTGAGGATGGCCGCGGAAACGCTCGCGCTCATCCGCAATCGAGGCCTGGCCAAGGGCGACGTGCTCGAAGTCGCCCGGTTGGCCGGCATCATGGCCGCCAAGCAGACTCCGCAGTTGATTCCCCTCTGCCACCTGCTGCCGCTGGAAGCCGTGGACGTGGCGTTTTCGTTCCCCGACGACGTGACCGTGGCGATGGAAGCGACGGTGCGGGTTACGGCGAAGACGGGCGTGGAGATGGAAGCCATGGTCGCCGTGAGCGTCGCGGCCCTCACCATCTACGACATGTGCAAGGCCGTCGACCGCTCAATGACGATCGAGCGCGTGCGGTTGGAAGAGAAGTCGGGCGGCCGCAGCGGGCATTATCAGCGAGACGCATAGGCAAGGAAATCTATGAGCCAAACCGTGGTCCAGCCCGTGTCGGTGCCGCAACGCTTGAAGCTGCTCTACGAGCCGATCCGCGGCGAGTTGGCGCAGGTCGAAGAGATACTGCGGGCCGAAATCCGCAGCAGTTCGCCGGCCATCGACGAACTGGTCAAGCACGCCTTTCGCCTGGGGGGCAAACGCTTGCGGCCCGCCTTGCTGTTGCTGGCGGCCAAGGCCCTGGGGCCGGTGCGGCATGAGCACCTGGTGCTCTCGGCGGTGGTCGAAATGGTACACACCGCCACGTTGGTTCACGACGACGTTCTCGACGAGGCCGCGGTCCGCCGCCACCTCGATACCGTCAACGCGCGTTGGAGCAACCAATCGAGCGTGCTCTTGGGCGACTTTCTGTTCAGCCATGCGTTTTACCTGGCCAGCACGGTGGGGAGCACGTTTGCCTGCGAGATGATCGGCCGCTCGACAAACATTGTCTGCGAGGGCGAGTTGAGCCAGGTGGCCAACCGCGGCAACTTGGACCTGAGCGAGGACCAATACCTGCGGATCATCGAGGCCAAGACCGCGGAGTTGTGCGCCTGCTGTTGCCGCTTGGGCGCCCACTACGCTCAGGCTTCGCCGGAAGTGGCCGTGGCCATGGAGCGCTATGGCCGCCATCTGGGCATCGCCTTTCAAATCACCGACGACCTCTTGGATCTGGTGGGCGAAGAAGAAACCACCGGCAAGTCGTTGGGCAGCGACCTGGCGCAGCAGAAACTGACGCTGCCGCTGATCCGGCTCATTGCTGAGGCCCCCGGCGCGGAGCGCCGTCGGGTGCTGGCGTTGATTGAATCGTCCGGCGACCAGCAACGCCGTGAACTGCAGGAGTTGCTCGATCGCAGCGACGCACTGGAATACACGCGGAAGCGCGCGCAAGGCTATGCTCGTCGGGCGGTCGAGCAGCTTCGCATTTTGCCGCGCAGCCGCCAGCGCGCCGCATTGCGCAGGCTGGCTCGGTTTGTGCTGGAACGAAGCCAATAGACGCTCTATTTTCTCGACGTGGAAGGCCAGATTCGCTTCAAGTCGCTCGGTTCGCCGGGCGATGCCACGGTTGACAAGTGGGTCGAGACGTTGCTGGTCGAGGCCGGCGAGACGTTGCCGGAAACAGCGCAAGAGTGAGTAGGTCGTTCCGCGCGAGGAAAGCCGTTTACCTCGCCACCATGCGACGCGCGTGTCGCATCGGCGCGCGCTGCCGCAGACTACGGGCCGCCGGCAAAAGCGTCGCGCGCGACGCTTTGCCGACCGTAGCCCTTTCGCTCCGCGAGAGGAAAGCCGTTTACTCCGCCGCGCATGCGACACGCGTGTCGCCTCGGCAGGTGCTGCCGGAGACGAACGGGCCGCCGTCACTTTGGCCGCGCGCGGCCAAAGTGAGCGGCATGCCGAATGGTGCCCCGCCGACGGTCGAATCGCAAACCATTATGCGCGAAAGCTTTACGCTTCCGCGACGGATAACGCCGACCGGATTTGTGGCCCCGCTGACGTTCGTCTCCGTCGACCCTCCGCGGGCGATGCTCAGAAACCGCGGGTCGCCGTTCTGTTCGCGAACGGTCTGTTCGACGACGGTGGTCACGGGCAGGGCCTCGCCGCCGGCCGTGGCCTTGCGTCGGGCGGTGCGTTCTTTCTTGATTTCGCGGTTTTGGCGGCTGCGCGCGAAGCTGGCCATCGACTCATCCCACAGCGTCTCCCAGCGCCGCGCGCAGCGCAGCCGCAGGCTTTGGGCCAGGGGATGTTCGGGGTGGGCGGCGAGCCAGGCTTCGACACGCGCGGCGATTTGGGCGACTCGCTGCTGCGACAAGGCGTGTGCCGCGGCCACGTGCAGTTGCGTCTCGCCGCGCAGGATATGTTGTTCGTAGATTCCGCAATCGCGCTGGCTGGGCGGCCGTTCGTCCGCCGTCGTGCGTTTGACGGGTGGCTGCGTCTTTTCTCGCTTGGGCATGGTGAAGGGTTCTCCGGGTTCGGGGGGGTTCAGGGTTCAGGGTTCAGGGTTCAGGGGCGCGTTTGCTTGTGAAAAATAAAAAGCAAGCGCGCCGCCTGGGCCGTTTAAGCTGGTAGGGGCCAGCGGTTTGCGGCGACACGCGAAAACATCGACGCCGACTTGTACAAGCGCGGAACCATCTGGCGGCTCTGTAGGGACCGGCCTCCGTGGCGTTGCGAGGCCGTGCGGGTTGGTGCCGACCCCGCTGCGCGGAACGCCACACCGGGCGTTCCCTACAGAGCGGCTGCCCGTCAGCGCAAATTTGGGCTGATGGGAAAAACCCGAGGGATTTCATCATCTCGTAGTTCCGAAGAGGGGATGAGCGATCAAGGGATGAGGGACGAGGGAAATGAAGTCGCGAGTTCGGCTTTGTGGGGCATTCCGCGGCCGTCCGGTTCTGCCTACTTGCACCCTACTCGCCGACTGGCTTGGGCACGTATCGTAGGCATCACGCTCCACCGTGATGGAACCTTTCGGCCGCGGATCCTGACAGAAAGATTACCTGGCAGAAAAATGGGGAACGCGGCCGCCGAGCGAGGTGCCATTGGATGGCTCATTTTTCTGTCAGGTAACCTTTCTGTCATCCGTCCTTTGAGCGGGGCATGGGTTCATCCCTGATCGCTCCTCTCTCATCATGTATGGAAACTGGCTTGCACCGCTCTGGCGACTGCCCCGTTCCCTGATCGCTCATCCCTCATCTCTCATCTTTATCCACAATTGCCTAATATATGCGCATAACATCGGCCCCATGCGTATAGATTAGGCAGTCCGCGCGGATTGCCCTCCAATTAGGTATGAGACGATAAAAAACGCCGTGTTTGACCGGCTATTGCAAATTTGCAAAAGCCGTGGGCCGAGCTGCCGCGCTCGACCGCCGCGCGGCCCCGCTGCTCAATTCTTAGGCACGCATCCAGGGCTGCCACGAAGCCGCTAGGTTCGCCGGTCTGTCCCGGCGAGCCGCCATCAACCCCCTCCTGGCCAACTGGCTTGATCGGTGCTTTCCGGCGGCCACGTGGCAGGAACGAAAAGGGGAGCCACGGATGACACGGATGGGCACGGATCAAGACTCGGCCAGCATCCTATCACGCCGCTGGCTTGGCTTGTTCCACTCGGGCCGCGCCGCGAAGACCCAAAACCCAAAACCCAAAACCCAAAACACAAAACCGCCGCCTTGTTCTTTCTCCGCCCCGCGTGCCTTATACTCTCGGCGTAGCTCTGCCGCCCCCAATCCCCAACCCCCAATCCCCAACCCCTTCCCCCGTGCCCCTCGAAGCCAAGCCGCTCTTCCGTCCCGACGTTCTCCGCACGCACCTGGCGGCCTTTCCGCTGCCCGACCGCGTCGAGACCGTCGCGCCCAAGCTGGGCCACTGGGCCGAGCTGCTCGCCTCGCGTCGCGCAGACAGCTTCAAAGAGCAGGAGATCTTGCCGGACTTTTTGACGGACTTCTTTTGCGGCCTATTGGGCTATTCTCGCCCGGCCGACGGGCAGCCGCGCTACACCATCTCCCGCGAGAAGCACGTCGAGGTCGACGGCAAGTTCGCCGACGCCGTGCTGGGCGATTTCAACGGCGAGGCACGTTACCTGGTGGCCCTGGAAGGCAAAGGCCCGCGCGATCCGCTCGACCGCCCCTTTGCCGGCCGCCGCATGTCGGCCGTCGATCAAGCCTATCGCTACGCCATCAACCTGCCTTGCGACTGGATTGTGGTCACGTCGGTGCGTGAGACCCGCTTGTATTACAAGGGCGCCGACCAGCACACCTACGAGCGTTTCGACACCGAGCAGTTGGCCGACGACGCGGCGCACCTCAAGCGGTTCGTGTTCCTGCTGGGGGCCGAGCGGGTCGTACCGGCCGCCGGGCGATGCCATCTCTATTCGCTCTGGGACGAATCGCAACGGGTGGGCCGCGAACTGACGCGCGACTTTTACCAGCGTTACGCCGACATGCGGCAGAGCGCCTTCCAGGAACTTGCCCGTGACAATCCCGACGCCCCGCGCGGCGACGTGCTGGCCGCCACGCAAAAGTTATTAGACCGCGTGCTCTTCTGCGCCTTCTGCGAAGACCGCGGCCTGTTGCCGACCGAGACGATCCGCAAGGCCTACGAGCACCGCGACCCCTACCATCCGCGCCCCATCTGGGACAATTTCCGCGGCCTGTTCGACTCGATCAACGGCGGCAACGCGGCATTGGGCATCCACGCCTACAACGGCGGGCTGTTCGCTCCCGACCCGCTGCTCGACCGTCTGCGCGTGTCCGACGCCGTGTGCGGCTCCTTTCGCGACTTGGGCGCCTACGACTATCGTCCCGCCTCGCAGGCCGCGCAATCGGCCGCCGGCAGCAGCCTGATCGACGTCGAGATTCTCGGGCACATTTTCGAGCAATCCATCAGCGATCTGGAAAAGCTGCGTAGTCAGTTGTCGGATGGTCCGTTGTCCGTGGTCAGTGGTCCGTTGGAGGAAGAGGGCAAGGAGGATGGGCTTCCCAGCCCGTCACCTCACGCGATGACGGCCAAAACGCCCCAAACTGCCCGGACACGCCGCAAAAAAGAGGGCGCCTTCTACACGCCGGCCTTCATCACGCGGTACATCATCGAGCAAGCGTTGGGCGGGGTGTTGAAAGACCGTTTCGCGCGATTGCGCCGCGGTCACGAAGAATCGGCGGCCAAGAAGGGTCCTGCCCGAACGGCGTTGGCCGATCCGAACGTCTACAAGCTCGACGACTTGAAGCCGGCCGCGCGGGCGGCGCTGGTCAAGTTCTGGGAATCGTGGCAGGACGAGCTCGGTTCGATCCGGCTGTTGGACCCGGCCTGCGGTAGCGGCGCGTTCCTGATCGAAGCCTTCGACCAACTGCACGCCGCCTATCAGGCCTCGAACGACCGCCTCCAAGAGCTTCGCGGGCACCGCACGCTCTTCGACCTCGACAAGCGCATTTTGGAGAACAATCTCTACGGCGTCGACTTGAACGAAGAGGCGATCGAAATCTGCCGCCTGAGCCTCTGGATCAAGACCGCCGAACGCGGCAAGGTTTTAACGAGCCTCGACCACACCATCCGCGTCGGCAACAGCGTGGTCGGCGACCCGGCGGTGCATGCAAAGGCTTTTGACTGGCATAGGGAATTCCCGGAAGTCTTCGCTGGCGGCGGCTTCGATGTGGTGGTCGGCAATCCCCCTTACATCCGCCAGGAATGGTTGGCGCCGTACAAGCCGCACTGGGAAAAAGTATTTCAAACCTTCGACGGCACGGCTGACATCTTTGCCTACTTCTTTGAAGTTGGTCTGAACATCCTTCGCGAGCGCGGCCGGCTAGCGTTCATCACGTCCGGCAGTTGGGTGCGAGCAGGCTTCGGTGAGGCTCTGCGACGCTTCATCTTGGCCAACGCCAGCGTTGAATCAATGGTCGACTTTGGCGAATACCAACCCTTTGAAGATGCCGAGATGATTCGCCCCAGTATCACGGTCCTTCAAAAGGCCGGGAGCCACGCGCAACTGCGCCTCTTCAAGTGGCTCACGAGCGGCCATCCTCCTGAGAACCTATCGGAGGTCATCTTGTCTTCGCCGACAATGACGGTCAATCACCTGTCGGCGGCACCTTGGGAACTAGAGTCGGACGACGCGCGGCGGTTGCGCCAAAAGCTTGCATCAGCGGGCCAGAGCCTCGACGAGTATTGCCGCGGCCGGATTCTTCGCGGAGTGCTGACGGGCCTGACCGACGTCTTTGTGATCAGTGAGGCAAAGCGGGCGGAATTGCTCGCGGCGGACCCACGAAGCGCCGACCTGATCAAACCGTTCGCGCAGGGCACTCACCTGCGGCCCTATTACATCGAAGTATCTGGCGAGTATCTGCTTGCCATCAAATCGAGCGCCAACCACAACTGGCCCTGGTCGGGGGCTGGCGATCAGGCCGAGGCGGTCTTCGCCAAACATTACCCGGCCGTACATGCGCACCTTGACGCATCGCGCGAGCGCGCAATCAAGCGGCAAGATCAAGGGCACTTCTGGTGGGAGCTTCGCGCATGCGGGTATTGGGACGCTTTCGACCAGCCGAAGATTATGTGGCCAGACATCAGCAAGTTGCCCCGGTTCAGTCTCGATCGCTCCGCGCGATGCGCGGGAAACACGGCGTACTTCGTGCCTGGTGATGATCCGTATCTGCTCGGCGTACTCTCGTCCTGGACGACCTGGTTTTACATCAGCAAAACCGCCCAGCCGCTACGACTCCGCGGCGACCGGTGGCAGTATCGGCTCTTCACACAGTCGATGAGCGCCATCCCAATACCTGCTGCGAGCGACGCGGATCGGCACGCGATCGCCACGCTTGCCGAGCGCAGCGGGGTGTTAGCGCTCAAGCGCTGCCGACTGCAATCGCACGTTCAGCGGCGCCTGATCGAGTCGTTCGGCGTCTCGCGCGACGGCCAGTCGCTCGGGACGCTGAACGAGAAGGCTCAGTCTTGGTGGGAGCATTCTTTGGCCGCGCTCGGGGACGCCTTGAAGACCAGTTTCAAGCTGGGATCAAATCCGTTCAAGAACCCGCGAGCCGCGGACGAATGGGAGCCATACCTTACAGAACATCGCGCTAAGATCAAATCGATGACGCAACAAGTCGCGAACGCGGAAACCGAATTGAACGACCACGTCTATCGGCTGTTCGATTTGACCGCCGACGAAATCAAGCTACTGAAACGGGAGGTTGAGCACTGATATGAACGACCGGGCCGCTGAGGCACGGACGCAGCGGCGACAACGCTCGACGTTTTTTCATTTCGCGAGGGCCAGAAATCGCTCAAAGTCTCCTTCGCAACGCTCAAGTGCATCGGTGATCGAATCGAGGCGCGCCGCCAAGCGAAATCGCCTTTGGTGGTCACGGCCCCGATACTCAACACCCGCAATCAAGCCTGCCGTTTCTATCCGCGGCAGGACATCGCGGAAGAAGATTGCTGCATGCGTACCGAGCCTTTGGCGAATCGTATTCTCGTTCAGCCCTGACGGAGACCGCATGAACGCTCTCAATAATCGCTCGACGGCCTTTAGCGACTCGTCGACATCCGCACCAGTCGCCGGCTGCGCAATAGGATCCGTCGACGTCACGTTGATACCCGCCTCGATTAGCGCCGCCGCAATGCTCGTTGGGGCGAAGACTGACGTGTCTCCGCCGACCGCAATCACGTTTCGCACGGTACAATCAACAAGCTCTACGTTCTCGATATGTTCGACTGTGCTCAAGTCAATGCCCTCGAACTCACATCGGCCAAACCTCACATTCCGCAGCCGAGTCTTGTCCAGTGATGTTCGCTGGAAGTAGCAATTCGCAAAGCCAAGATCTGAGAAGTGACGCCCCCTCAACGCGTCGCAGGGAAAGGTACATCCCGCCACCGTGCATTCTTTTACCTGTGCGATGTCCAGGAGAAACCCAACGATGCCGCTCATGTTCTCCCGGACTAGTGACATCCTTGCTTCGCTGTCGAACACGCCGTTTACGATCCCAATGATTTCCGCCATGCTTCGACCGCTTTTCGCGGCTGCGCGAGCCGCTGTTTCCATTGCGAGCAAGGGCAGGACCGACTCCCTAAAAGCGTGGCGCAGCGCCGCCGCGTCGCCCCGTAAAATCATTTGCCCAATGGCATCACCCAGAAAAAAGTGATAAAATTCCGGATGATCGAAACTGATCCGCGAATTGCCAGTACTGATGATTAGCGCGTGTTGTTTAAGCCGTTCGACGATCTGATGAGATATGACCTTATTCTTCTTCTTGCTTTCGGCAAACATCTCCGCAACGAAGGCCACGACATCGGCCGGCAGGTTCTCGGTTCCGTTGCTCCACATCTCAAACGCCAATGATGACAGGAGTTCGTAGTGTTCCTCCTCTGAGATCAGCGGCTGAGCCGGCTCCCCTACCTTGTCGATCCATTTCTCGTTCGCCTCGCGCTGGATGATCGAACCAATGAATTGCCGGAAATAATCAGACGGGTCGCGTGTGATGCTTCGCAATAATTCCGTCCGATCGGGCGATTTACCTGCGATATCGAGGAGCCTGCGCACCAACACTGCGCGCGACAGCAGCGGGTGGTCCGGCGCCAGTTGCGCTGAAACGTCGTCATAAATGTCTGGGCCATCGGCAATGCCCCGCTTCTGGGCGTACGATAGGAATCGTGACTTGTCCCAACGCCTGAGCGCCAAGCGCGTGAACGTCACAGACTGGCCACCGAGGGAGTCGAAGAGACGCGTTTGCGCGCGAAGGTCTTTGTATTCGAAATAGGCTTTCCGAGCGGCGATTAAGACCGACCCCGTAGACTGCATGGCCTGCATGAGGTTACCCAACGCTGACATTGCATCCCCTCCGGTTCCTTCCACGAACATTTCTTCGAATCCGTCAAGTGCGGGAATGACTGCGCCTAGTCGGACGAGCTCAAGAAAGGCATCGTAAAAGAGCAAGTTGAATCGGAAGCGATTCATCAGGGCTCCGACAATCACATCATCGAATCGCATGAAGGTTCTGCCGCCAAGCGAAATCGGCACAAGCAGCCAATCCGTTGTTTTTTGTTTGTACCGTTCAGCCTGCATTCGCGCTAGGTATGAAATGAGCGTCGTTTTACCTTCCCCAGCGTCGGATGTCAGATAGACGACGGATGCAGCGCCGGCCGGTCGAGAATCGAGCATTCCCAAAAGTGCCTTTGGGGCGTCCGGTACGTATCGATCGCGATCGTCGGGTGACGCGTCGATGGTGTCGAGCATGTCTCCGTCGGGAGAGACGAATGTGCTCTCGTGCGGAGTGTGAGCGAGAATTCGGTCGGCGAGAAGTGGTAAATGAGCCACCCTTTGAATAAGCCATTTAGCGGCAGAGAAGGTATGACCGTTTTCGGTAACGGTAACGTCACCTTCACGAACCGCGACGCTAGCCTCAATTATGTCTTCGCCGATTTGGAGGACAAGGGTTCCTTTGCGCAAGTCAACATCGGCTGGGCTGTCGGCAAACGTGGTCAGTGCGCGTTTAAAGTCTTCTACTGTCACAATGTCACCTACATTTGCAACTGAACGTACTTATTGTTGTCCAGATTGCTGAGATATAATGCGATCGACTGATGGACTGGACGAGTCAGCACGTGAAACACCGTCATCCCCTCCCGGACAAGCATCCGAATAATTGGGAGGTAGTCGTCGTCTGACGACACGACGGCGACAGCGGATGCAGTTCTTAAAAACAGATAAAATAAATCTGCCGCAATCATCGTATCCACGAGCTTTTGCTCATTTCGCATCAGCAGGTCGGGGGGCTTTATCATGCAGCCCCTTTCCGGGCAACGCTGTCGTGCGATGAATGTGGCTGTCGCTTGGAGCGGGCAAGCCTGCACGTGGCAGCCGGCAAGGCGTGGATCCTTGCATTCAAAATTGCTCTGCGGGGCCTTCGGCCGGAACGTATGCCAAAGATGCATGGTCGGGTCGCTGCGAAGGCTATACGCTAGCTCAACCGTAACGACTATTTTAGCGATATTAGCGCCGTCAGAAATGCTGGCCGTGTGCGGAGTGTTCGCTTGGACATCGGCAGAGACCTCCTGGGCGACCCGGCTCGGCGACTGGAGTTCGTACCAACCGTCGTAGAGCCGAAACCTCGCACGACCGCGGCCACCAAAACAGCCTGGACCGATGGCGGTTAGCACTCGTTCGGTGACATACCGCACCCCTCTTCGCCTGTCGGCGTCAAGAACGTTGTTGTAGTCAACAAGAATATCCATCTCGCGTAAGCTTTTGCTCGCCATTCGGATGTGCAGGCGCGTGGCTCATTATAGCGTTATCCGAAGCAGTGCAGTAGTGGCGCGTCGTCGACCAAGATTCGCGACCTTCCCCCGGTTCGCCACGCGGGGAGGGTAAACGGTATTTAGCGCAGTCGCCCTCCCGCGGTCAATCATGGCCCGACCGAGGCAAGCTCGCGTCGTCGCGGGCTTCGGCGCGTCCGGGGCGCCGGGTTTGCGCTCGCCGGCGTGTGTTGTCGCGGAACCGCGTAGAGGCGGATCCTCCGGCGCCGCCACAGC
Organism: Pirellulales bacterium; assembly: GCA_035533075.1. Taxonomy (NCBI): domain Bacteria; kingdom Pseudomonadati; phylum Planctomycetota; class Planctomycetia; order Pirellulales; species Pirellulales bacterium. The sequence goes on from DATLUO010000140.1 coordinate 68,846, forward strand.
GGCGACTCGCCCCGCCACCATTCCGGCCTTGTGCCGGTGGGGCGGTGATTGGACGCCAGAGACGAAGGCCCCGCGCCGCCCTTTTCGCCTCCGTCGGTTGCCGCGTCGTGGGGG
>DATLUO010000141.1 GCA_035533075.1 Pirellulales bacterium
CCACGACGGCCGCTACCGCTACGAGGTGCCTCAGGTGGTCGAGCCGCTGGCGCTGTCGATTGCCGGCGGCGACGATTGGTTCGGCCCAATCAAGGTCGAACCGATCGACCGGCCCGGCGTCGAGGGCCTTTCGATCACGGCCCGCCGCCCGGGCGCCGGCGAAGGCGAGACGGTCACGCACGACGGCACCGATTCGCAGCTCTTGTTCCTCTCCGACACCCAGCTCGAGCTGAAGCTGACGGCCAGCGCGCCTTTGGTCGCCGCCGAGCTATTGGCCAAGCCGGGCCAGCCTCCCAAGCTCAACCGTGTCGACGAGCGTCACTATGCGGCGAGTTGGAAGATGACCGAGGCGCAAACGCTCGAAATCCGGCTGGTGGGCGAACAAGGGGGGCTGGCGTCGAAGCCCTATTTCATCACGATCGGTCTTCTGACCGACCGCGCGCCGCGCGTGGCCGTGCGTTCCAGCGGCGTCGGCCGCCGGGTGACGCCGCAAGCGCGGGTCCCCTTGTCGGTCCATGTCGCCGACGACTTCGGATTCACGAAGCTCGACATCGACATGGAGCAGACCGTGCCCAAGGAGGGCAAACCCGAAGTCACCACTCGCGAGATCGCCGTCGAGCTGCCGCAGGCCGACGAGGCTTCTCCTTTCACCGATTTCGACGTTCAGCGCCAGGTGGCCTTGGCCGAGTACGGCTTCGCCGCCGGCACGCTGGTCAAGCTTCGCGGTACGGCGATCGATAACTGCACCCAGGGCACTCAGACCGGCTCGTCGCGCTGGCTGAGTTTTCAGGTGGTCACGCCCGAGGAGTTGTTCTACGAGATCTTGATGCGGCAGCGGGCCGAGCGGGCAAAGTTCGGCGTCGCCCTCGAGACGGCCCGCTCGCAGACCGAAGTCCTGGGCGGGCCGCTCGACGACGAGCGGGCATTCAGCGTTGCCCGCAAGCACCAGCTCGTCGCCAGGCAGGTTTGGCAGGTTGCCAACCGTCTCGACGCCACGCTGACGGAGATGACGCTCAACGAGCTGGGCAGCCAGCAAGCCCGCGATTTGTTGCAAACGAAGGTCATCGACGCGATCCGCGAGTTGCACACCGACGCCATGACCCACCTGCGGAACACGTTGGAAGCGGTCGCCCGCGACCCCGCCGGGGCGACGGAGCAGTTGGTCGAGGCCCGCGAACTGCACCAGGAGATCGTCGACGAGATGCAGCGCATTCTGGAGCAGATGTCGCAATGGGAGAACTTCATCGATGTCTTGAACCAGTTGAAGGAGATCGTCAAGCTGCAAAACAGCGTTCTGGAGACGACCGAGGAGGAGAAGAAGACCCGGACGCAGGAGATCTTCGACGATTAGGAACGTCATTTACATCTCGGCATTTTTGCCGGTAGAATGTCAAATGTCGCCGTGAAGCGTGGCCGAGCAAACGGCCGTGGCGCCCTGCTACGTTGCAACGCTCAAACGTCGGACTCAAGGAGAAACCATCATGTCGCCAGATGCGGCAAACGAGTTGGTCAGCTTCCATCGTTTCATCGCGGAACACGTCGGTCGGGGCGAAACGGACTTGTCACCGGAAGAAGCCCTCGATCTTTGGCGTGCTCAAAACCCTTCCGCCACGGAATTCGAGGATACGGTCGCGGCACTGCGCGAAGCGCTGAATGACATGGAAGCCGGCGACAAAGGCACTCCGCTTGAATCGTTCGATCGCGATTTCCGGAATCGACGCGGCATTCCATCAGCACCATGACCCGCGTCGTCACAGTCCTTTTTCGTGCCCAAGCTGACGTGGTACGAGGATTCGGACAGTCGCCACTGAAAGCCACTGATCTTATCGTGTGATTGGCGATACAAGATAACCAACGTCGCGCCGATCCAGCTTGACGCAGTGCGCACGGCCGCCCCCTGTGTCCTGATCTCTCCACGCCGCACGAGAGCCACTAACTCAACCGTCAAGAAAAGGCGGTTGCCCCGGCCGCCGCCGTCGCGTATCGTTTCTCGCGGGCGCACCCTCGCCGCCTCCTCCGTCATACCGATGTGCGAACACCTGTGGACTTGAAAATCGAACAGCTCAGCCCGTTGGAACGACGGTTCGAGCAAGTGCGCCGGCGGCTGGGATTGGTGCTGGCGCCGGCCGTGTTCGTCAGTGTCTGGTGGCGTGAGTTCCCGTCGCTCTCAGCCGAAGGCCACCATCTGGCCGCGGTGATGGCCGCCGTGGTCGTGCTCTGGATCACCGAAGCGCTGCCGATGCCGGTCACGGCGCTCACCGGCGCGGCGGCGTGCGTCGTACTCCGCGTGGCGCCGGCCAAGGCGGTGTTCGCCCCTTTCGCCGACCCGATCATGTTCTTGTTCATCGGCTCGTTCATCCTCGCCCGCGCCATCTTCCTGCACCGGCTCGACCGGCGACTGGCGTTCTGCGTGCTCTCCTCGCGCGCAGTCGGCGCGCGGCCCGGCCGCGTGCTGTTCGCCTTCGGCGCCGTGACCGCCTTCATCTCGGCCTGGATTTCGAATACCGCCACCACGGCCATGATGTTCGCCATCGGTATGTCGATCCTCGGGTTCCTGTTCGATCACGAGCGCGCCGGCGGACCGGCCGTCAGCCGCCGTTATGCCACCGGCTTGATGCTGATGACGTCGTTCGCCGCGTCGATCGGCGGGCTGGCCACTCCGATCGGCACGCCGCCCAACCTGATCGGTCTGGGCCACATCCGCGATTCGCTTGGCGTTGAGATTCCCTTCGTGCAATGGATGTTCCTCGGCGTGCCGGTGGTCGTTGTTCTGTTCCTTTACCTCTTCGTCTACCTGAACTACCTTTGCCCGGCGGGCGTACGCGAGATCGCCGGCAGCCATGAGATGCTTGCGCGCGAGCGCCGGCGCCTTGGCGCTTGGACCGCAGGACAGGTCTCGACGTTGGCGGCCTTCCTGGTGACGGTCGTGCTCTGGGTCGTGCCGGGCGTGATCGCGCTTGCGGCTGGGGGCGAGGGCCCGCTTTACAAGGCGATCAACCGTAGCATACCCGAGGCGGTGGCGGCCCTGTTGGGAGCGGCCCTCTTATTCGTGCTGCCGGGCGACCGTGAGGGCAAGGCCATCACCTGGCGGGAAGCGGCTGAGATCGACTGGGGCGTGGTGCTGCTCTACGGCGGCGGTTTCGCGCTGGGGGTGCTCTCCGACCAGACGGGCCTGGCCCGCGCGATGGGCGACGGCATCGCCTTGTGGCTGCCGCAAGGCACCGGCACGCTGGCCCTGTTGGCCACCACGACGCTGGCGGCGGTGCTCGTTTCGGAGCTGACCAGCAACACGGCCTCGGCGACCATCGTCGTGCCGATGGCCATCGCCATTGCGCGCGGCGCCGGCGTCGATCCCTTGGAGCCGGCCCTGGGCGCCACGTTCGGCGCCAGCCTCGGTTTCATGTTGCCCGTCTCGACCCCCTGCAACGCCATCGTCTACGGTTCCGGCTACGTCCCGCTCACCCGGATGATTCGCTACGGGTTCCTGCTCGACGTGGCAGGGGTCGCGGTGATCGTGGTGTCGGTGAGGCTGCTGGGCGGATTGTTACGTTGAGATCCCCCCATTCAGTCACCATCCCAGCAGCCGCAGCTCGTCGTCCATCGCCTGCCGCGCATCGACGCGGCACCCCAAACGACAGGCCATCGCACGGAAACCGAGAAACATCCGCGTCATCAGCGTCACGAACGGCATTCCGCGCGTGCTCCGCCGCCGGAACATCTCGGCATAGAGAGCCATCCCCCGCTGGAAATAATCGGCGTCGCCGAAATCGAATGGACCTTCGTGCTTGAACGGTTCCCAGAGCCAATAGGTGATGTCCTCGAGCAACTTGACGTGCATGGAGTCGGCCCGTTGAGCGTCGGTCAACATGGCGCTGCGGATGCAATGCGCAACGACATCCTCACGGGTGCCGCGAAACGCCTTGTGACCAGAGCGGATCGTGTCCCATTCGTCGTCGCTGAACGTGCGGCAGCCGCCGAAATCGAGCAGCCCCAACCGGCCGTCGTCGAGGAACAGGAAATTCCCCGGCTGAACGTCGGAGTACAGCAGCTTTTCACGATAATAAAGCCACAGGCTGGACCGCATGATCTGCGCTCCGTGCCGATCGCGCAGCTCCCGCGGTGGGTCTGTCGCCAAAAAGAGGTCGAGGTGCTTGCCGGCCAGGTAGTCCATCGTCAGCACGTGCCGCGTCGAGAATTCCTGGTAGACACGGGGAACGACGACTTCATCGTCTTGCGAGAGGCACAGCCGAGCGCGCCGCAGCGCCTCGGCCTCGCGCTCGTAATCGGTCTCCTGCTCCAGCGAACGGCGGACGTATTCGAACTGCTCGCGCTGGTTCTGCCAATCGGCCGTGAGCCGCATCGGCAGAAACACGGCGCTGAGGCTGCGGAAGTCGCTACGGATCGTGTGCGCGATGTTGGGGTACTGGATCTTCACGGCCACCGGCTCGCCCGACTTGAGCCGCGCCCGATGGACCTGGCCCAGCGAGGCCGCCGCGAAGGCTCGAGTCTCGAACGACTCGAACAGCTCTTCCGGGTCGCGCCCCAACTCATTGCGCACGTGCTCGCGCAAGAGCGAGTAGTGCATCGGCGGGGCCTCGAAATGAAGCTTCGCCAGGGCCTCGGCGTAGTGTTCCGGCAGGAGATTCGGATAGTTGGCCAGCACCTGACCGACCTTCATGATCGCGCCGCGCAGGTAACTCATTCCACCCAAGAGCTTGATTGCGGCGGCCAGGTGCGGATCGTTCAGCCGCCGCGCCGCGTCGTCGCTCGACAGAAAGCCGCAACGGACCCAGTAGGCCATATAAGCGGCGGCGATTTTGGCCTGCAACGTCCCAAGTGTCCAGAGCCGCGCCAGTGAGCCGACGGGCACCGGACGATGGGAAAGCTTTTCGAAGATTTCCTCGATTGCCGCGGGCAGCGGCTCCGCTTCATCAGCCTCAGCCGGCAAGGCGGCCAGCAGTTCGTCAAGTGCCAGTGCCATCGG
>DATLUO010000142.1 GCA_035533075.1 Pirellulales bacterium
GAGTTCTGCCAGCACCTCCTGCCGGAAGTACCTGCCGCTGCGTTGGTTACGTCCTGACGCGGCCCACGCAGGGCGGCGAAAGCTGTTACCCTGAGATTCCTTGATTTGAACCACGCCCATTTCTTCACAAGCATTTCTACACCCAAGACCCAAGTCCCAAGACCCAAGGCGGTCGATCGAAAGTTTTGACCGCAGCCGCGAAGACCGCGATCAAGAAAGAGCGCGTTGCCAGCCGGGCGGCACGTTGCCATCGGTGGGCCGGCGCTCGCAAGCTCGCTTGCCCCACCCTACGGCCGCTCAATCAATTGGCGGCTGACGGAGCACGAGGCCTACCCTTGCGTCCGGCGGCGGTGTAGCGTAGTTACGTCAACGCTCTCCTGGAATCGGCCCATGTTGAAATCATCGTACCTCATTCTCTGCCTCGTGACACTCGTGACCGCCAACAGCCATGCCGCCGACAATGAATTCGATCGGCTCGCCAAGGAGTACATCGACGAGTTCCCCGCGCTGCACCCCGTTTCGGCGACCCAATTGGGCGACCATCGTTTCGACGGCAAGCTGGACGAAGTCAGCGAGGCGGGCCGTGAGAAAGAAATCGACTTTTGCCGACGCTATTCGAAGCGTCTCGCGCGGATTCTCCGCAAGGATCTGTCGCGCGATCAACAGGTCGATGCCGCCTTGCTCGACCAGCAGCTCCGCGCCACGATCTGGCAGCTTGAAACGCTCGAAGAATGGGCCTGGAACCCGCTGATTTATACCGGCCTGGCCGGCGACGCCGTATACGGCCTGCTGGCCCGCGATTTCGCCGCCGAAGCAGAACGCTTGCGGCACGTCGCCGACCGACTGGAGCAATTCCCGCGGATGCTGGCCCAGGTGCGCGAAACGCTCGATGCGACACGCGTGCCCAAGGTGCATGCCGAGACGGCCGTCAAACAGAATCGGGGCGTGCTCAGCATCCTCGAGCAGGAAGTCGAGCCGCTGGCCGGAAAACTCGCTTCGGCCGACCGCCGTCGCCTCGATCGGGCCATCGCCGCCGCCCGCCGCGAGATCGAGAAGCACCAGCAATGGCTGGAAGAAGAATTGCTGCCTAATGCGGCCGGCGATGCCCGGCTGGGGCGGAAGCTTTTCGACGAGAAACTGGTCTTCACATTGCAGTCGCCGCTGACGCGCGACGACATCCGCCGCCGTGCCATGAAAGAGCTGGTCCGGGTGCGCGAGCAAATGTGGACCATCGCCCGCGAAGTCTATCAACGGCGAAATCCCTACACGAAGTTTCCCGACGAGCCGTGCGACGAGTACAAGCAGGCCATCATTCGCGCGGCCCTGGAGATGGCCTACGCCGACCGGCCCGCGCCGGAGCGAATCGTGGAGACGGCCCGCGAGGCGCTGGCCCGCTGCACGGAATTTGTGCGGCAAAAGGACCTGGTCACGGTTCCGGACGATCCGATCGAGATCATCGTCATGCCCGAATTTCGCCGCGGCGTGTCGCTGGCTTACTGCGACGCTCCCGGCCCGCTCGATGTCGGGCAAAAGACGTTCTACGCCGTGGCCCCGCTGCCCGACGACTGGAGCGATGCCCAGGTGACGTCGTTTCTGCGGGAATACAACCTGCGTTCGATTTACGATCTGACGGTGCATGAAGCGATGCCGGGGCACTTTTTGCAGCTTGCGGTGGCCAACCGCTGTCCTTCGACGTTGCGGGCCGTGCTCTCGTCGGGCGTGTTTATCGAGGGCTGGGCGGTGTACACCGAACAAGTCATGGCCGAAGCCGGGCTGCTCGACGGCGACCCGCTGATGCGGCTCATCGCTCTGAAATGGTATTTGCGCAGCGTGGCGAATGCCCTCATGGACCAGGCGATCCATGTCGACGGCATGGAGCGCGACGAAGCCATGCGGCTGATGATCGAAGACACGTTTCAAGAGGAACGCGAGGCGGCGGCCAAGTGGATTCGGGCGCAACTCACGTCCACGCAGCTCTCGACGTACTTCGTCGGTTATCAAGAGCACCGCGACTTGCGTGAAGAAGCCGAGAAAGCCTGGGGCGATGATTTTTCGCCCAAGCGGTATCACGATGGCGTGATTTCGTTCGGCTCGCCGCCGGTGCAGTTTGTTCGGGCGCTGCTGCTCGACAAGGAGATTCCCGCAACCAGCGAATAGGGCGTACGATTACAGATATGCCGGGTAATAACGATGCACTTGATTGGATCGACGCTGAGCTGGCCGAGTTGGCCGATCGCGACTTGCTCCGCGGGCTACGGACCTACGCGGGCCGGCCAGGGGCCGTGTTGCGGCTCGACGGACGCGAATACGTCAATTTCGGCTCCAACGATTATCTTAGCCTGGCCGCGGACGCCCGTTTGGCGCGAGCGGCGGCGCAGACGCTCGACCTCGAGGGCTGCGGCAGCGGCGCCAGTCCGCTCGTGGTCGGCCACAGTACGGCGCTGGCGCGGCTGGAAGCGCGGTTGGCCGAATTCGAAGCGACCGAGGCGGCCCTGGTGTTTCCCTCGGGATTCGCGGCGAACCAGGGCACCATCGCCGCGCTCGTCGGGCCGGGCGATGCCGTGTTCAGCGACGAGCTGAATCACGCCAGCATCGTCGATGGCTGCCGCCTCTCGCGAGCGGCTGTCCATATCTTTCCGCACGGCGATTGCGCGCGGCTGGAAGAGCAATTGCGCAGCACGGGCTCGGCTCGCCGTCGCCTGATTGTAAGCGACAGCCTGTTCAGTATGGACGGCGATCTGGCACCCCTGGCCGACCTGGCCAATTTAGCCAGTCGCTACAGTACCATGCTCATGGTCGACGAGGCCCATGCCACCGGCGTATTCGGCCGCCACGGGCGCGGCGTTTGCGAAGCATTGGGCGTCGAAAACCGAATCGACGTTCGCGTGGGGACGCTCAGCAAGGCGCTGGGCGCGGCGGGCGGCTTCGTTTGCGGCCGGCGTTCGCTGGTCGAGTGGCTGCTGAACCGTGCCCGGCCCTATGTCTTTTCCACGGCTTTGCCGCCGGCCATCGCCGCGGCGGCGATGGCGTCGCTCGACATCGTCGAAAGTACACCGTCGCGGCGCGGCGAGCTGCTCGGACGGGCAGCCCAACTTCGCGAGCGTCTCGTGGCCCAGGGCTGGAACGTCGGACGCTCGGACAGCCAGATTGTGCCGCTCGTCGTGGGAGCAGCCGCACGCGCGTTGGAGCTTTCGGCGCGGCTGGCCGAAGGCGGCGTGTGGGCCCCGGCCATTCGTCCGCCCAGCGTGCCCGAAAACGCCTCTCGGCTGCGGATCTGTCTCTGCCACGGGCACGACGACGCCATGATCGCGAAGCTTTTGGAGGCACTGCAAGCGAAAGCCGCTGTTCCTTGTCATCCGAGTCCCCTGTAGAATCCGATCAATTAGAAAGGGAATTGTCGATCGGCTAGTTTCTTACCGGGCGGACCTTGATGAGCGGCAATGGATCACCGCGGTGGCCGTCCTCGTTGCGACTGCGGCCAGAGGAGGAGCATCGTACTCTCGGCTTGGCTGACGTTCCTGAACGTCTCGGCCGGCTCGACCGGATAAGCCTGGCAAGCTTGGCAATCGCGTTTTTGGTGTTTGGCGGACTGGTGCAGATTCGTTCCGCTCTTCTGCCGCGTCGACTGGGCGATTGGAACGTCTTCGCCCGTGCGGCCTGGGCGGCGCGCACCGGCCATGACCTCTACGACGTCAGCGACGACAACGGCTTTCACTATCTCTATCCGCCCACCTTCGCCATTTTGTTGGGCCCGCTGGCCGACTCTCCCCCAAACGAGTCCCACGACGGACTGCTCCCCTACCCGGTGACGGTTCTCTATTGGTACTTCCTTAATGTGGGGTGCCTGGCCCTGGCGGCCCATTGGCTGGCAAGCGCGTTGGAAGAATCGTCGCCAAGTTTCCGACGGTATCAGCCGTCGCCGGCTGACCGCCGATGGTGGGGGTTGCGGCTCTGGCCCGCGCTGGCCTGCCTGCCGCCAATTGGGCACACACTGATGCGCGGCCAGGTGGGAGTGTTGTTGCTGTTGTTGCTCAGCGGCATGATCGTGTCGGCCGTGCGTGGCAGAAGCGTGCGGGCCGGAGGCTGGTTGGCCTGCGCGATTTGCCTGAAAGTGATTCCGGCGCTGTTGCTGGTGTATCCAATCTTCCGGCGGGACTTCAAATTCCTGGGCGGATGCCTGGCGGGACTGTTGGTGGGACTGGTTGCGGTCCCCGTGGCGGCGCGCGGCGTGCGCCAAACGTGCGACGACTATCGTCGCTGGAACCAAGTGATGCTGGCGCCGGCCATCGCCAACGGCAGCGATACCTCGCGTGCCCAAGAAGTGCTGAATGTGACGGCCACCGACAGCCAGTCGTTGTTGGCGATGTTTCACAACACCTGGTTTCTCGATCGCGACACTCGGCCGAAGCAGGCCGCACCCTTGACGCGCATGCTGTCTCTCGCGAGCAGCGCTCTTCTTCTTCTCGTTTGGCTGGCAATGATGCGCCGTAGCCGCCAAGATGCGGCGTCCACCGTTCTTCTTTTAGGGACGCTCATCGAAGTGATGCTGCTGGCCAGCCCCGTTTGCCACTTGCACTACTTCTGCCTTTCCGTGCCACTCGTTGCGGGGCTGTTTGCGATCGGCTGGGAGCATTCGACGGCCCCGCGCTTGGGCAAGTGGCTCGGTGCGCTGGTCGTCGTCAATCTCGGCGCCAATGTGGTGCCGCACTTTCCCGGCATGGAAGTGTGGCGCGACGTCGGGCTGGCCGGCTATGCGGCACTGGTTCTTGTCGCTGCGGCAGCCGTCGTGTTGTGGCGGAGGAAAGTGCCATCCGACCTTCACAGAGCAGACGCGACGATCGGTGTTCGGGCCGCGGCCTGAACGCTAGTGTTTGTCATACGGCCACGCTGGCCGCACGCGAACCAGCATCGCGCGCGCCGCCCGCAGAGGCGCCTTGGCAGACTGACCTGGGCCGCGACGCGTCTACCACTGCCGATCTCCGCCAAAGACGGCGGAACCCGTTTATCTTCGCTAACTTGCGCCAGCGCAACCGACTGAGAGCTGCTCGCTTGGTTGCGCCGTTCTCATCAAAACGCGGCCTACGTTGCTCATCTCCTGCGGTCCGGCATCCTAAATGCCGTGGCGGGGCGGCCAGTTGTCAGTGTCGCCGTCCTTTTTTTCTGGGAGACTCGATCATGGGTTCATGGACATTCCGCGCGCGTTCCACGCAATCCCGCCGTAAGCAACAAAAGAAAACGGATTCCTTGCGGCGAGTCAAGCTCGACCGGCATAACTGTGAACTGCTCGAACCTCGACTTCTGTTGACCGCCGATCTGGCGATCACGAAAGCGCAAATCGCTCCGCTGTCAGCGGGCGTTCCTGCCGCCGTCTCCCAAGGCGAGATGATCGGCTACCAGATCACGGTCGCCAACAACGGCAGCACGGCGGCCAGCGGCACCACCCTTACCGATACCCTTCCGGCCGGCGAAACGCTGCTCGGCGCCAACAACGGCTCCACGGGAGCATCCCTGCCGTTCAGCGGCGACACCCTCAGCGACAATTTGGGCAGTCTGGCCGCGGGCGCTTCCGCCACCCTCACCATCGACGCACTGGTCAACGGACAGGCAGCCGGCACCCTCACCAACACTGCCAGCGTTTCCTCAGCCGACGAGAACGGCGGCCTGCCGATCGTCTCGGCGCCCGTTTCCACCACGATCGACTTGCTTGCCAGCACCGCCGCCAGTCTCTCGATTACCAAGACGGCGGCGAACGACAACAGCGTCGTCTCCGTCGGCGGCGGCGAAACGTACACCATTACCGTCGCCAACAACAGCGCCAACGCCGCCGACAATACCACCGTGTTCGACGTGTTGCCGGCCGGGGCCACATTCGTTTCCGGCACGGTCTCCGGCGGCACGGGACCAACCACGCTCTCGGCGCCGACGGGCAACTTGGAGACGATCGACCTGGGAACGCTGGCCGCGAATAGCTCGGCCACCATTACCATGGCGGTCACCGCCCCCAGCAGCGTGGGCGTGATGGTCAATCAGGCGACCGTGGCCACCAGTTCGGGCAACACCACCGTCGCCAATGCCTCGGCCTCGCTGACCACCGCGGTGCAAGGAACCACGGCGCCGACCAGCGGCACGGTCGACCTTTCGGTGACGAAATCACTCATGGCCGGCACAAATCCCGCCCTGGGTCTGGGGACCAACGCCACGTATGTCGTTACCGTCACGAACAACGGCACCGCCGACGCCACAGGCGTGGTCGTTTCGGACGTGCTGCCCGTCGGCGCTCAATTCATCAGCGGCACGACCAGCGTCAGCGGCGTGAGCGTGACCAGCAGCAACGGTGTGGCCACGGCCACGCTGCCGACCCTGGCCGCCGGGAGCAGCGCCACGCTGACCCTCACGCTCTCAACTTCGGCCGTCGGCGCGCTGACCGACTCCGTCTACGTCGAGGGCAATCAACCGGACGCCAGCCAGGCAGACAACGTGGCCACCGCGGCCACGCTGGTCAACGGCTTGGCGGCGCCCGCCGTCGACCTTTCCGTGACTAAAACCGCCTCGGCCACGACCGGCACCGTCGGCGCCGACCTGACCTACACCATCACTGTCGCCAACAGTTCGGCCAACGTGGCCACCGGCGTCGTCGCCGAAGACGTGCTGCCGCCGAGCTCCACCTTTGTGTCGGCGACGACCTCGACAGGGGGTTCACTTAGCCCGGTGAACGGCGTGCTCGTTGACTCTATCGGCACCCTGGCGGCGAGCGGCACCGAAACGCTGACCGTGACCGTCAAGCCGACCGCCGTGCGAGTGATCACCAACCAGGCGTTCGTGGCCGGCGATCAGCTCGACACCGATCTCAGCAACAACCTTGCCTCGCTCACGACCGCCGTCGAGGGAACGAGCGCCACCAACGTCAACCTGGCCATCACCAAGACCGCGGCGAACAACAACGCCGACGTGACATTGGGCGCGAACGAAACCTACACCATTACGGTCAAAAACATCGGCACCAATGACGCGACCGGCGTGGTCGTATCGGATGTGCTGCCGGCCACGGCGGGCTTCGTCAGCGGCGTCGCCAGCGTCAGCGGGGCCACCGTGGCCGACATCAACGGCACCATCACGGCCGACTTGGGTACTCTGGCGGCCGGCGCCAGCGCCACGCTCACGCTGACCGTCACGCCGACCATGCTCGGTGCAATCACCGATACGGCCTACGTCGAAGCGAACGAGACCGACACCGACCAGAGCGACAACTCGGCGACGGTCACGACGAGCATCGTCTCCCCCACGACTTTGGCAAACCTGTCGATCCTGAAGGTGACCGCTCCCGATCCCGGCACCGTCGGACTGCCGCTGACCTACACCTTGATCGTGACGAACACCGGTTTGGCGGCGGCAGACAACGTCGTCGTCAGCGACACGCTGCCCAGCGGTGTGACGTTTGCGTCGGCCACGAGCGACGTCAGCGGCGTCACACCCACCAATTCCAGCGGCTCCGTCACGGCCGACCTCGGCACCGTGGCCTCCGGGGCCGTGGAGACCGTGACCATCGTCGTCACACCCACCGCGGCGGGCACACTCGACAATACCGCAACCGTGACCACCTCGACGACCAATGTCAGCACGAATACCTCCTCCACAACCCACACCACCATCAACGCGGTCACCAGCACGCAGGCCAATCTCTCGATCGCCAAGTTTGCGACTCCCAATCCGGACACGGTCGGGCAGCTGCTGACCTACACCTTGGTCGTAACCAACACCGGCGCGGCGGCAGACAATGTCGTCGTCAGTGACACGCTGCCCAGCGGTGTGAATTTTGCGTCGGCCACAAGCGACGTCAGCGGCGTCACGCCCACCAATTCCAGCGGCACCGTCACGGCCGACCTCGGCACCGTGGCCTCCGGGGCCGTGGACACCGTGACCATCGTCGTCACGCCCACTGCGGCGGGCACGGTCAACAACACCGCCACGGTGGCCACATCCACGACCAATGTCAGCACGCACACCTCGGCCACGACGGGTACGACCATCAACCCGGCCGTGCAGGCCAATTTGTCGATCGCCAAGCTGGCATCGCCCAGTCCGGATACGGTCGGCCAGAACCTAACGTACGTGCTGATCGTCAGCAATGCCGGGCCCGCGGCCGCCGCCGACGTGACCGTCAGCGACACGTTGCCCAGCGGCGTCACGTTTGTCTCGGATGGCAGCGACGTCAGCGGTGCCACGTTGACCAACACCAACGGCACCATCACCGCCAATCTCGGCACGGTGGCGTCCGGCGCGGTCGACACGGTGACCATCGTGGTCACGCCCACGGCGGCCGGCACGATCAGCAATACGGCGACCGTCTCGACGACCACCGCCAATCCCGGCACTCACACCAGCGCCACCGTTCAGACGACGATCAATCCCACCAGCGCCGCGGCGAACCTCTCGATCAGCAAGACGGCTTCGCCCAGCCCGGACGTCGTGGGCCAGGACCTGACCTACACCATCGTCGTCAGCGATGCCCCCGGCGCGGCGGACGCGGCGGGCGTAACGGTAACCGACGCACTGCCGGCGGGCGCGACCTTCGTCTCGGCCCTGGACACCACCAGCGGCGTCTCGTTGAGCCCCACCAGCGGCACCCTCAGCGACAACATCGGCACGGTGGCAGCCGGCACGTCGGATACGATCACGATCACCGTCACGCCGACTGTCACCGGCACGCTCAGCAACACGGCCAACGTCACGACGACCACGCCGAACATCAGCACGCAAACTTCGGCCACCGTGCTGACGATGATTACCACGACCAGTGCCGCGGCGAACCTGTCGATCACCAAGACGGCCTCGCCCAGTCCGGCAACGGTCGGCCAGGACCTGACCTACACGATCGTGGTGACCAACGCGGCGGGAGCGGCCGCGGCCGACAATGTGTTTGTGATCGACACCCTGCCCGTCGGCCTGGCGACCTTGGTCTCGGCGCAGGATACCACGCGCGGCGTGGCTCTCACCGCCACGGGGGCCGCCATCAAGGACGACATCGGCAGCATGGCGGCCGGCACGTCCGACACGATTGTGATCGTCGCCACACCGCTCAAGACCGGCCAGATCACCAACACGGCCACGGTCCACACGACCACTCCCAACGCCAGCAACAATACGACGGCGGTGGTCAAGACGCCCGTGAACGCCGTCGCGCCTCCAGCGGGTCCCAGCGCCTACCTCAACGGTCAGACAGGCGACGGCACCGATCAGACGTTCCTCACGAACCTGTATCGCGAGCTGCTCGATCGCAACCCCGATCAGACAGGATTCCAGTACTGGTTGAATTTCTTGCAAACCAACGGCGGCACGACCGCCAGCGGCCAAAGCAACGCCGCCACGCGGCAGCAAGTGGTGCAGATCATGCTGCACTCTCAGGAGTATGAAACGCACTGGGTCGATGCCGTGTTCGACAACTTCCTCACTCGCCGCGCCGATCCGGGCGCGGAGAAATTTTTCGTCAACGAGCTGAACAATGGCGTCAGCGAACAAGACGTGCTCGTCGCGGTGCTCACGTCTCAGGAATACTTCGGGCATGGCGGTCCGCACGGCCGCGGCGCTCCTCCGGGGCACGGGCCGGCGGCGGGAGGTTCCAACGAGGCATTCGTCGATAACCTCTTCGCCGAGTTGCTGGGACGTGCCGCCGATACCGCAAGCGAGCAGTTCTATGTCAATGCTCTTGACAGCGGCCAGCTCACGCGGGCACAGGTGGCGCTCGACTTCCTGAACTCTCCGGAGGAAGCGCACGATCTGATGATCGCCGCCGGGGCGGGACCGGTCGGCGCGCCGGGTACCCCGGCCACCGGCTCCTACCCCTTGGCGGTGCTCACTGGGGACGGCTGGGACGACCTCTACTTCCAAGGCAACCTCGATTCCAGTGCCGTCGATCAGTTCATGAGCGCGCTGGAAACGAACACCTCGTGGCAGACCGTACAGCAACAGATGTTGACGCTGCCGCAATACTTCGGCGGGTAGCTAGCCCAAAAAATCGACGTAGGGTGGGACCAGCGAGCTTGCGAGCGCCGGCCCACCATCGCGAGGCGTCGGGCGTCAGACATCAGGCATCGGATTGTTCGCCCTGACGCCTGACGCCTGAAACCTGACGCCTCAAATCGGTGGGCCGGCGCTCGCAAGCTCGCTGGTCCCACCCTACGTCTTCGCCGGTCACGCAGAGCTTTCTCGCGCGCCGCCGCGCCGTTAACCTCGATGGCCTCGGCAACGTTTCACAAACGATTGTAGCGATTAGTCCATGTTTTCCACGGACATTGTGTGCTGCGAAGTGTTCCTAGCGACAGAGACGATAGTTCCAGCAGTGTCAACGGGACTTCCTCGTTGGGACGTACTGCGCTTTCGCCCGTCGCCGGCGTCGGACGAGTCGCGGTCTACCTCGATACACTCGAAGAGCGTGCGGCATGAACGTGCAGCGTATTCGATGGGCGGGACTCGCACTTCTCCTGCCGCTGGTGGTAGCGGGCACGGTCCGGGCCGATGGACTGATCCGCGACGGCCTGGGGGCCATCTCCGAGGGCCGCGGCGGCACCAACATCGGCTTCGCCGACAACGGCGCCGTGCTGTACGACAATCCCGGCGCGTTGGTCAACGTGGCCGGCAACGGTCTGGCCGACATCGACGTCGACACCGTGATTCCGCAGGTACATTACACCGACACCAAGCCGAACAACGTTAATTCCGCCGTTCGTCCGATTCCTACGCCCGAATTGGCCTTCATTCAGCGCAGCCGCGACCGGCAATGGGCCTGGGGGATCGGGGCGTTCGCGCCGGCGGGCTTTGGGGCTTCCTACCAGTTCCAGAATTCGTTTGCCGGGCCGCAGAAGTATCAGTCGCTCGACGGGCTGGGCAAGTGCTTGGCCGGCCTCTGCTACCGCGTGACCGACCGGCTTTCCATCGGCGGCAACCTCGGATTTGGCATCAACTATCTCGACCTGCAAGGGCCGCTCTATCTGCAAAACGGCGCGTTGGCGGGAGCGCCAACCATCGTCAACTTGCAGAACACGGGCGTGGCGCCCACCGGCGGATTCGGGATTCAGTACCTTTTGAGCCCCAAGACGACCATCGGCCTGAACTACATCAGCGAGACGCGATTCAAAATGGGCGGCAACATGGACGCCATGGCCTTCGGCTTGACGCCGTTTCCCATTTACACCAAGTTTGCGGCGACGACCGACCTGGTCTGGCCGCGTTCGCTCGGCATCGGATTTGCGCACCGCTTCAACTCCCGTAACGTGCTGGCCATCGATACCATCTGGTACGATTGGTCGAACGCCTTCAACCAGGTGAACGTGAACCTGACGAATCCCACGAACCCCATGGTCGGCGCGGTGGCGGGACAGGCCAATGTTCAGCGGTTGCCTTTGAACTGGCGCGACACGGTGTCGCTCCGAGTGGGCTACCAATGGATGCCCGACGGTGTCAACATCTTTCGCTGCGGCTATGTTTATCACGCCAGCCCGGTGCCCTCGGGCACGATCACTCCTTATACCGACGGTATCATGACGAACACCTTCAGCTTGGGTTACAGCCGAAAAATCGGGCGAGCTTATCTCAACGCCGCCTACCAATACATGTTTGGCCCGACGCGGAGCGTCGGCACGAGCGCCTTGACGGGCGGCGACTTCTCGAATAGCACGCTGCACGCTCAGGCACACGTCGCTTCGCTCGGCGTGTTGGTGCCCTTCTAAATCGGCCGCTCGTAGATGCGGTAGGTCTTGTAGCGGCGGCCCCCCACGGCCTCGATCGTGCGATTGATCAGGTCGTTGTCTTCCAGGGTCCAACTCAACTCGGCCCCGGTGAAGCCGGCATGATGCTTGGCGCATTCCAGGGTCCGCAGGATGAGCAGGTCGGCGACGCCGCGTCGCCGGAACGGCTCGAGAATGCCCAGCGCCATCAACCTGGCCGCCTTGATCCGCCGACGGTTGAGGAAAAGCCGCAGCAGTCCCAGCGGAAGGCCCCAGTTGAACAGCCGGCCGTCGAGCGGGCGAATGGCCTCATTCAGGTCGGGCAAGGTCATCGAAAAGCCGACCGGCTCGCCGTCGACCTCGGCCAGCAGCAGCCAGTCCGGCACGGCAATCACTTTGAGGTGCTTGGCCAGGTCGTGAAACTCGGCGTCGGTCATCTTGACGAAGCCCCAATTCCGCTCCCAGGCCGCGTTGTAAACGGTCTTGCAGCGCTCGATTTCGGCGTCCAGATCGTCGAAGCGGAGCGGACGCACCTGCACCCGCCCGCGGGCCGCCAGCCGTTCCGCGCGCCGCCTCCAGACGGACAGCATGTCGTGAGAGTCGTCGAACCACCAGGCGAAAAGGTCTTTCACCTTGCTCAGGCCGCACGACAGCAGCAGGCGTTCGTAATAGGGCGGATTGTGTCCCATCATGATCCGCGGCGGCGTATCGAAGCCCTCCACCAGCAACCCGCAAGGATAGTTGAGCGAATAATCGATCGGACCGCGGATGAGGTTGCGCCCGCGATCGCGCAGCCAGTCGGCGGCGGCGCCGATCAGGGTCTGCGCCACGTGTTCATCGTCGATGGCTTCGAACATCCCGAAGCAGCCGAGGTTGCTGGCGTGCTCGCGGTTGTAATTCGGATCGTCGCTGACCAGCACGCGGCCCACGGGCTCGTCGCCGCGGTAGGCCAACAGCGCGGCGGCGGTCCCGTGCTGATAAAACGGATGACGCCGCGGATTGATGAAGTCGCGGCGCTCGATCAGAAGCGGCGGCACCCAGCAAGGGTCCGAGCGGTAGATGCGCCACGGAAAGCGGACGAAGGCTTCTCGCAACCGCCTTCCCTGGACCTGGCAAATGCGCAGATCGGTACGTTGGGCGGGCCGGGCTTCCCTGCTCCGTTCCGCCAAGTCACTTTCCATCGTCGGTCTGCTTGGCATAAAGGGACGGTTTCCGGGACCCTCGCGGCCAAGTCGCGCATGGCCCATCGCTGAGTGTAGGAGTGTAGCATAGAGGGCCGGCAGCATCGGGCACAAGAGGGAACCATCGGCTATTGCGTCGCCCGATTCCGCCCTTAGAATAAAGATGTAGTGGCCATTGTCAGCGATTTTGAAAGGTTGCAGCCTTGCTTACCGAACAAGAAGTGTCTCGCAGTTGGCGCAAGCTGTTCGTGAAGACGGAAATCACCGCCGATACTTTCGTCCGGGCCGAAGCCCTGCTCGACGAGCTCCGTTGCGAAAGCCCCTTGCGGCACCGGCTCGGCAACGAGCTGGAAGAGCTTCGCCAGCTTCACAAGGTCGGCGAAGCCGTCTGATTCGCGCCGGCGAGGGGTGTAGTGTGGGACCAGCGAGCTTGCGAGCGCCGGCCCACCGATAGCGACGTCGTTTACGGTGGCCCGGCGCTCGCAAGCTCGCTGGTCCCACCCTACGCCTGCCGAAGCGCGGCACTACCGTCCGCGCCGGCGTGGTTTGTCCGGAATCTGGTCGAAGTTATTGAACCCGGTTCCTCCTCCGGGAACATTGCCTTGCTGGGCACGGTCTTCCTCGCTCGGCGGCGATTGGTTCTTGGCTTCGGCTTCTTCCGTCTCGAAAACCCCGGCATCGCTCGCTTGCAGCAGCGCCTTCATCTCGCCGTCGTTGTCCAGCACGAGAATGTGGCCGGGGATCTTCGACGATTTCGCGTTGGGCAGCTTGTCGCCTCCGAACATGTCCAGCACCACCGCGTTCGTTTCGAAATCCACCTTTGCCAATCGCTTCTTTTGGGGAGCTTGCGGATCGGGGAGTCCGACCTCGGCTTCCTGCTTGTTGAGCACCGACCCGCGGCTGACGTCGAACACCTTTCGCACTTCGGCCGCCTCCGTGGCGTCGAACTTCTTGGCCAGCACCTGGCCCGTGGGCTCGCCCTTGCCGGGCGACACGCTGACGCCGCCCGCCAGCAACCGATTGCCGGCAATCACAGCCACCGGCGGCGAGGGCTGCGACCAGTCGGCCTCGCGCGTCTCTCCCTTTTGGTACTCGTAGTTTTCGAGGTAGCGCGCAGCAATGCGGGCATTGGGGTTTCTCAGCACCAACTTGATGCGGTAGCGGTAGGTTTTGCCCGGCTCAATGCTGAAGTCAAAAAAGCGAAACAGGCGATGCTCGACCACCGGGCCCGTCGGCCTGGCCGGCCCGCCCATGCCTGGCATTCCGCTGTAAGCGCCGCCCGCCATGGCGCCGTAATCGGGCATCATCCCCGTCTGTCCGCCGCCCATACTCGTTTGATTGCCCTGCTTGGCACGGCCCAGGTCGCTCAGGCTGCGCGACTTGGATTTCTTCTTCGTCGGGTCGTCGGCGTCGCTGGCCACCGGCTTCTTTTCCATGATCTTGGTACGAGGATGGACGATTTTTTCCTTGTCGTGGTTGGCGAACACCAGCGGCGGTAGCGGCCAGGTCAGATCCGGGTCGACAAACCGTTTGTCGACCACCGGGTCCGGGTATTCCGCGCCCCATTTCAAATAGTCGTCCACGGCCTCCTCAACGTTGACCGCTTCCCAGTCGCCTTGTTGATCGCCGTTCACCTCCGCCCGCTCGATTTTGGGATACATGTACCGCGGATAGTCAAGCCTCGGATCATAAGACCGCGCGTCGCGGAAGGTGTTTTGATATTCAGTGTATTGTCGCCAATAAGGAATCGCTCCCACCAGGCAGATCCAATAGCGGCCCTCAACGTGGGATCCCGCCGGGGGCTGCGTGATCACGACCTTCTCCGTGATTTCCGGTTTCCGCACGGGTACGACGGGCTTGGCGACTTCAGGCTTCTTCGCCTTACTCCGCGTTCTGGCAGTTCGGCGGCCGCGCCCCTGCCCCATTCCAGGGCCCATCCCCATGCCAGGCCCCATCCCCATTCCAGCACCCATACCCATACCAGACGACATGGCATTCTGCATGGATTCCATCATCCGTTGCTGTTCTTGGGCGTAGTCATCGGACATGCCCGCGCCCGACATGGGCCCAGCCATTGCCGCTCCCATGCCCATGCCCATTCCCATCCCCATCTCATCGTCCCCCGCGCCCGCCAGCCGTACCACGCCGCCTTTTTCATTGATGGCAATGCCGCCGTAACCGGGAAACGCCATCGGCTCTTCGAGCGCAAAGAACTTCGGTTCCTGGCGCCGCTGCTGTCGCAATTCGTACGGCAAGCTGAGCGGCTCGACCGCGAAGAAGTGAGCATCGACCGGAGCGGGGCCGACCGCCCCCAGGTTGCTGAAATTCGGGACGCCCGGCAAATCGGCGAACTTGTCGGGTGGCGTCTTCGATTCGACCTCTTGCGAGATCTTGTCGGCCAAGGCTTTCAACTCGTCGGGCTTCTTCTCGTAAGGCTTCCACTTGAATGCCGACCAACAGATCATGAGAAAGGCGAAAATGAATCCGCAGAAGACGATTTTCTCCACGTGTTCGAGAAAGAACGCCTTGAGCTGGACTGAATTGAACTTGGCCTTCATGTTTGGCTCCTTGTCTCTGTTCGCCCACCGCTTCGCTGTTTAGTTCCACCGCCGCTTTGCACCGGGCTCGCCGCTCACCGCCCCATCGGCCCGCCGCCCATGCCCGGACCGCCCATGCCCGGTCCGCCCATGCCCGGTCCGCCCATTGCTCCGCCTGCGCCCCCCATCGAAGTCCCCGGCACTTTCACTCTCGTCGTCGGCACACCGAACGACCGCGTCTCCGGCGACCCGGCGGCGCCGGTGCCAAGCTTGGTGATGTCGGGCGGATCGTAGAGGTAGATGACGCCGCTCAACTCGACCAGGGCGTCGTAGACGGTCGTTTCCACTCCGCCATCGAGCAGTTCCATGCCGCCCATGCCCATTCCGCCCATGCCCATGCCGCCCATGCCTGGACCGCCCATGCCTGGACCGCCCATCGCCGAACCGCCCATGCCCGGACCGCCCATCGCCGAACCGCCCATGCCCGGATCACCCATGGGGCCGCCCATCGCCGAACCGCCCATGGCCGGACCACCCATGCCCATGGGCGTCCCACCCCCCATGCCCCCTCCAAATCCGCCGCCCGCCGAGGCCCCCGAATCGGCCTGCAGCATCTGCACTCGTACCTGGCGGGTTTCGATCGGCAAGTCGGCGTTGGCACAGGCCGCGATCAGGTCGGGAATTCGGCGCTGGTCCATGACGAACTTCATGTAGACGAACATCTGCTTGAATTCGGCGAAGGGCTGAGGATCACCCGCCTTCAGCGGCTGGCCCTTTTCATCCAGGTAGCGCCCTTCCAGCCAGTCGTTGTCGTTGTTGGCAGCGCCACCACCACCTGTCATCGCGGCCATCGCCGCGCCGGCTGCCCCTCCCTCAGGCATTGCCCCGCCCGCCGCGGCGGCCGCGGCGCCGGCCATCCCCATCCCCCCCATGCCCATCGCGCCGCCGGCGCCACCGGGGACGACGGCATTGGCCTTGTCGGGCGTCCAAATCGCTGCGCCGGACTCCAGCGACGCATCGATCGCCCACTGCGCGATGTCCAGCGTGAGGATTTCCTTGACGGGCGCCTTGAGAGAGTCGGTGGCGCCGACATTGACCGAGTCGATCACTTTGATGAGCGACTCGAACAACCAGGCATCTTCTTGAATCAGACGCACGCGCGCGGTCGAAGGCGCGGCGTCCTGCGTGAAGTAGCGAGAAACAATCGCCTCTCGCCGCTCGGGCTTCCAGACCACCAGGCCCTCGTATTCGACGGCGCGGTTCTCGCCGTCGGCGGTCTCGGCCTCGTCCGCCTTCGTTTTCGGCCGGCGAATGTTGGCTTGCTCCAGGATCTCCTCCCATAAGGGCCGCACCACTTTTTCGTTGTAGAAGATGCGGACGTAATCGGGAATCGGTTCATCGGGCCGCAACCGGTTGAGGTCGACCGTCGGATTCAATTCAAGGGGAGGCCATATAAACAGGGCCACCTGCCGCTCGTAGAGCTGTTGCCAGGCTGCGAACACCCGCTTCTTCAGGTCCTCGTGCAGGCCGCCGATTTTCTCGGTGAACTGCGGATTGGCATTGTCCGGGGCGCTGGCGCCTTGTACCGCTTTTTCGGCACTGGTGATGGTGTTCTTGTCGGCCTCGTATCTCGTCGCCAGCGCGCCGGAGGCCTTCATCCAGACGACGACCGAGGTGAGCACGACGATGGCGGCCAGAATCCAGAAATGGTGCTTCTTGGCCACGCCCAAATAAACTTTGACTTGGTCCATCGCTATTTCTCCTGCTTTATCGGTTCGTCGGTCTTGACGGGGGTATCGGTCGCGCCGTTGGCGGCCGCCGGCGGTGCCGCGTCGGCGGCATCGGCTGTTTTGCTTGGCGGCGCGGCGGGGGCCTCATCGGCCGCCGCTTCGCCCGCTGCCGCCTGCACCGCTGGCGCGTCGGCCGGACCGACTGCGCCGGGATAGAGTTGCACGAGCTCCACCATGGTGTCCGGCTTCGGCACCTGCCAGCAGAACTGCAGAAAAAAGTCGTAGCGCGGAGCGTCAATGAGCGTCTTCTCGGCTTGACCGCCGCCGGCCGCGCCCGGCATGCCAGGCATGGGCGCATTGGCCCGGCCCGCGGCGGGCTTCGCTTTTTTGCCGGCCCCGGCCTTGTCGTCCTTTCCGTTGGAGGGCTTTTGAGGCTCCTCTTGCACGGCGTCTATCCAGAGCTTGTACTTGAAATCGATGTTTTTCGTCGAAATCAACACCGGATGTCCAATGCCCAGCTTCTTCAACGGAAAGCTGGTCGGTCCGCCTTCCCAGCGCTCTTCCAGCGGCAGGGGGATCTCGTCCTGCATCAGGTTTTTCAATAAGGTTCTGGCGACGAACGCCGCGCCAAAATCGCCGCCCTGCGGATTGTGATAGTGATACCCTCGCAACTCGAAGACCCAGCCGGGACCCGTGGGCGGTTCATTCGCCGCGGCGGCTGGCGCGGCGGCCTCAGCAGGTGCCGCCGGCGCGCCGCCCGCAGCAGGTGCCGCGGGCGCGGCCGGACCGGCCGGCGGTGCGGCGCCGCCACCGGGCTGTCCGTCAGCCGGAGCAGGTGCGACAGCGGGGCCGGGCTGTGCGCCATTCGCGGGCGCGGCCGGGCCGGCCGGAATTCCGTTGGCCGCGGCGGCGGGACTCCCGCCCATCAGTTCCGAAAGCGGCCGGTCGTAGGCCTTGACGCCGCCGTACCAAGTGCCCAGGTCGGGGTAGTAGACGCAGGTGATGCGATCGATGTTGATCTCATTGCGCTGCGTGATCTCTTTGGGCCGCTCCATCCCAGGCGGGGTCCGCGGAAGACAAAGATTGACCGCCTTCATCAGCTTCAACCAAATGTCGCGCCCCACGACGTTCTGAATAAAGCCCTCGCCGATCTTGGTGGTCTTGCTGTACTTTTCCTTCGCGGCCTTGAAATCCGTTTGATAGCCGTTGACTTTCGTCACCACGGCATTGGCGGCCTTGACCTGTGGGTCCCAGCCGTTCTCCATGGCCACGGAGTTGGCGGCCACCCAGTGCATGAAATAGCTCACGCCGCAGCCCAGCAAAAGCGCCGCGGCCGCTCCCACCGCCCAGGGACGTTTCTCGCGGATCAACCGCTCTTGAGTGATCTCGCGCGGCAGCAGGTTCGTCTGCACGCGCGTCTCGCGCAGCGCCTGCAACGTGAGCCCGTAGCAGACGCCAAAGGCCGGCACGTTTTCTTTGAAGGCCGGCGCGTCGACCACCGCCGAACCCGTCAGCCCGCGAAACGACTCCAAGCGCACCAGGTCGAAACCCAGGTTCTGGGCCAAATACCGTTGCAGGCCGGGCAGCTTCATGGCGTTGCCCAAGGCCACCGCCCGTTTGATCTTCGCCCGGCGGTCGAGATTGGTGAAAAAGCTGATCGAGCGCTGCACCTCGGTGAGCAGGTCGTTGAACACCGGCCGCATCGCCTGGAACAAGGCCTTGGGGTCTTCGGCCTGGGTGGCGTTGCGCTTCAAATGCTCGGCCGAAGCGAAGGTCAGCTTCAACTCTTTGGTCAGCGCCTTGGTGAAGTGGTTGCCGCCGATCGGGATGTTCCGCTGCCACACGCGGAAACCGTTCGTCACCACCAGATCGGTCGTGTCGGTGCCCAGCGAAATCAAAATGACCGATTCGGGCGGACTCTCCGCGTCGTATTCCTCCGCAGGCGGCAGGTTCTCCATTTGGTCGAAGGCCACGAAGTTATACAGGGCCAGCGGCGTGAGCTGCACGATATCGACTTCGATGCCGGCTTCGTTGAACGGCTTCAGGGCCCGATAGACCTGGTCGCGCTTCATGGCGAACAGACCCACCTCGGTCTCCATGGCGAAGCCCTCGATCACGCTGCCGCCGACCATCGTCTGGAAGTCCCAGACGACGTCTTCCAGCGCGAAGGGAATCTGCTGCCGCGCCTCGTACTTGACGATGTCGGGGATCTTTTTGGCCTCGACGGGCGGCAGCTTGATGAAGCGGGTCAGGCCGCTTTGCCCGCTCACCGAGACCACCACGCGGTCGCCGCGCACGCTGTTGCGCGAGAGGAACTGCTTCAGCGCGTCGCGCACCAGCTCGACCGGATCGACGTCGGGCTGGCTGAGGATTTTGGGATACTCGATGTAGTCGAAGGCGTCAGCGGTGACCTTCGACGGTTCTTCGTGGGGGCGGCAGCGCAGCGCCTTCAGCGCGCACTGGCCAATGTCGATGCCCCACACGGCGTCAGTTTTCGCCATGGCTGGGTTTCCTTAACTCTGTCCGTTCGCCATTCGGGCGGATGATCGCGCCCGATCGGCAAACCCAGCGCCGTTGGTCGAAGAAACAACGACCGAAGACGGGCAACGAAACGGCGCAGGGATGCCTACAAAGATAACTCTATCGCCTCGACAAGGGCGTTGTCAACTCAATTCTCGTCCGCCAGCGGTTGATTCTAGCCGCGATTGGCTCACCCAGACCAAGGAAGGTGACGCCCTATAGCCTTGACAGGCAACCGGCACCGCGCTAGATTGGCGGATTGCAATGAACTTGGCATGCCACCCTGCCGAAACCGATGCCCACAATCAATCAGCTCGTTAAGAAGAACCGCCGGCCACCGCGCAAATTCAGCAAGTCGCCGGTGTTGGACAAGTGCCCGCAAAAGCGGGGCGTCTGCTTGCAAGTCAAGACGATGACGCCTAAAAAGCCGAACTCGGCCTTGCGCAAGATCGCCCGCGTGCGGCTTTCCAACGGCAAGGAAGTGACCGTTTACATTCCCGGCGAAGGCCACAGCCTGCAAGAGCACTCGATCGTGCTGGTGCGCGGCGGGCGTGTGCGCGACCTGCCCGGCGTGCGTTATCATATCGTCCGCGGAGCCCTCGACACCCTGGGCGTCGAAGGTCGCAAGCAGTCGCGCAGCCTCTACGGCGCGAAGAAGAGCTAGTTAAAATTGCAGAGGGATTGGGGGTTGGGTGTTAGGGGTTGGGGACTGAGAATTCCCAATCCTAATCCCCAACCCGCAACCCGCAACCCCCAACCCCCAACCACCAACCACCAACCCCCAACCCCCAACCCCTCATTCATGGGCCGCATAACCGCCAGCCGCGAAAAACTCGTCCCCGACCCCAAGTTTGGGTCGCTCTTGGCCGCCAAGTTCATCAACTGTCTGATGCACGACGGCAAGAAGGCCACCGCTCAGCGGGTGTTCTATTCGGCGCTCGACATCATCAAAGAAAAAGTGAAAGACGTCGAGCCGATCGAAGTGTTCACGCAAGCCGTCGAGCACGTGAAGCCGGAGGTCGAGGTGCGTTCCAAGCGCGTCGGCGGTGCGGCGTATCAGGTGCCGATGCAAGTCAACCGCATGCGGCAGCAGTCGTTGGCGATCCGCTGGATTCTGTCAGCCGTCCGCGAGAAGAAGGGGCGGCCGACGCACCAGAAACTGGCCGACGAGTTGGTGGCCGCCTACAACCGCGAAGGCACGGCCGTCACCAAGCGCGAAAACGTGCATCGCATGGCCGACGCCAACAAGGCGTTTGCCCACTTCGCCTGGTAGCGGCCTGGCGCTTTGGCCGTGGTACATCGAGGAATGGGGCAAAAACGTCGTAGGGTGGGACCAGCGAGCGTGCGAGCGCCGGCCCACCATAAACGACGTTGCCAACGGTGGGCCGGCGCTCGCAAGCTCGCTGGCCCCACCCTACACCCCTCTCGATCGATCGACGGCGTCCGATGCGCAATCGATCGCGGCTGCCAGCGGCTCACCGGTGAGCTCCCTGCGCAGAATGCTGAGATGCGGCGGCGCCTCGATGCCGATCCGCACGGTGCCTTGCCCGACGCGGACCACTGTGATCGTGATGTCGTCGCCCACTTGAATGCTTTGGTTGACCTTACGCGTGACGACTAACATGGACGGCCTCCTTGCTGGCATGGAACGGGTTGGTTTTTGCCGCCCGGCGATGGAGCGGGGCTGCTAGCATACAAGTGCTAGCACTCCCAGTGCAAGCAGTTTTCTGCTGGCAGTCTTAAGACCTTATGGAAACAGAAGTTATCGCGATCGACCCCGTTACGCCGCGGCGCGGTCCCCTGGCCCGTGCGGTGGAGGTTTTGCGTCGCGGCGGACTGGTCGCCTTCCCCACCGAGACTGTCTACGGCCTCGGCGCCAACGCGCTCGACATCGCCGCCGTGGCAAAAATCTTTGCCGCCAAAGGCCGTCCGGCCACGAACCCGATCATCGTGCATGTTGCCAGTTCGGAGCAGGTCAGCGAGGTAGCGGCACAGTGGCCGCCCCTCGCACAGGCATTGGCCGAACGCTTCTGGCCCGGCCCGCTTACGCTGGTGCTGCCGAAGAATCCCAGCATCAACGATATCGTGACAGGGGGTGGAGACACGGTGGCGGTCCGTTTGCCGGCACATCCGGTTGCCCGGGGGCTGATCCGGGCCGCGGGGCTGCCCATCGCCGCGCCCAGCGCGAATCTTTCCACGCGCGTTAGTCCCACGCGGGCAGAGCACGTGCTTCGCGGACTGGCCGGATGTATCGACTTGCTGCTTGACGGCGGCCCCACAGCCGGCGGACTGGAATCGACGGTGCTCGATTTGACAACCACACCGCCCATGCTGCTGCGGCCAGGCCTGGTCTCGCCGCAGGAGATCGAGGAGGTCATCGGTCCCATCCAGCGACTTCGCATTCCCGATATATTGCTGCCGTCCAGCCCCGCCCGTTCGCCGGGCATGCTCCGTCGGCACTATGCGCCATCGGTGCCGTTGGAGTGTCTTTCCGCAAGCAGGCCGCGCGTGGAAGCGCTTTGCCGGGCCGGGCTGCGAGTCGGTTGGCTGACGCTCGGCCCGGCGGCACGCGACGAACAGAGCGGCCTCTTCGCGATCGAATTACCCGCCGATCCGGCCGGTTACAGCTCGCAGCTTTATGCGGCATTGCACACGCTGGAGGCACTGGCCCCCGATTGGATCGTGGTCGAATTACCGCCCGATGGAGAAGCCTGGTTGGCCGTCCGCGACCGCCTCCGCCGCGCGGCAACCGAGCCAATCCGGCAGTTTGGAATTGGACGCCCATGAACGAACGGAATGAACGGTTCCGACGGACACTTCGGTGGCCGGGGCAGAAGCTGGCCGCGATCGATCCGTCCATTGCAATACGCGCCGCCGGCCAGCGATGCCCCGGTGGTGGCGCTACCGGGGCATCGCCGCCGCGGAGCGGTTTGCGCAGAACTGCCCGGTCGGCGCGGCTCTGCCCCAGCCACCACCTTTGTCTCAGCGACGTCCATCCTGTGATCAACCAAATACAAACTGCTGGACGACAGCATAGGCACTAGACATGGGCTACCGCACGCTGCGCCACTGCCTCGACGACCTGGCCGCCCACGGGCAACTGGTGCGCATCGAGGAGCCGGTCGATCCACACCTGGAGGCGGCCGAAATCCAGCGGCGCGTTTTTCAAGCGGGCGGCCCGGCCATTTTTTACGTCCGACCGAAGGGATGCGACTTTCCGCTGGTCAGCAATCTTTTTGGCACCCTCGATCGCGTGCGCTTTCTGTTCCGCGACACGCTCGACGACGTCCGCCGACTGATGCAGCTCAAGATCGACGCGGCGGAAGTCTTGCGGCGGCCCGCGCATTGGTTGGGCGCCGTCAAGACCGGTCTGCACGCGCTGCCGCGGCGTGTGAAGCGGGGCGCAGTGCTGGCCCACGAAACCTCGCTCGCCAACTTGCCGCAGGTCCAATCGTGGCCCGACGACGGCGGGCCGTTCATTACCTTGCCGCAGGTCTATACCGAAGACCCGTGGCGGCCCGGCTGGCGGCATTCGAACCTGGGAATGTATCGCATTCAGCTTGCCGGAAACCAGTATCAGGCCGGCCGCGAGGTCGGGCTGCACTACCAGATCCATCGCGGCATCGGCGTGCATCATGCCGCGGCCATCGAGCGGGGCGAGCGGCTGCGCGTCAACGTCTTCGTCGGCGGTCCGCCGGCCCTGACCGTGGCCGCCGTGATGCCGCTGCCCGAAGGTGTGCCGGAACTTGCCTTTGCCGGCGTGCTGGGCGGCCGCCGCGTGCCGCTGGTGTTGCAACCCGGCTGCCCGGCGGTCCACGCGGAGGCCGACTTCTGCCTGACCGGTTACGTCGATGCCGATCGGCTGCTGCCCGAAGGGCCGTTTGGCGATCACCTGGGCTACTATTCCCTGACCCACGATTTTCCGGTGCTGGTGGTGGAGCACGTCTATCACCGGCCGGAAGCGGTTTGGCCGTTTACGGTGGTCGGCCGGCCGCCGCAGGAAGACACGGCCTTCGGCCAGTTCATCCACGAGCTTACCGGCCCGGTCATTCCCAAGGTCGTGCCGGGCGTGCGGGCCGTACACGCGGTCGACGCGGCGGGCGTCCATCCGCTGCTGTTGGCGATCGGCAGCGAGCGATACGTGCCGTATGTTGAACGGCGGCAACCGCAAGAATTGCTGACGCAGGCCAACGCCATCCTGGGACAAGGCCAGATGTCGCTGGCAAAGTACCTGTTGATCGTGGCCCATGAAGACCGGCCCGCGCTTGATATTCACGACGTGGCGGCGTTCTTCGAGCACCTGCTGGAACGAATCGACTGGACGCGCGACATGCACTTTCAGACCCGCACCACCATCGACACGCTCGACTATTCCGGCGGCAAGCTGAACGAAGGCTCGAAGTTGGTGATGGCGGCGGTGGGGCCGGCGCGGCGCGAGTTGCCGCGGGAACTGCCGCCCGACCTATGGCTGCCCGACGGTTTTCGCGGTCCGCGTATCGCCTTGCCGGGCGTGCTCGTCGTGTCCGCGCCGCCCTACAACCCCGCGGCCGCGAACGAATCTTTGTCGGGTTTTGCCGGTGCATTCGACGAGCGGCAGCCGATCGACCGCTTTCCGTTGATCGTGCTCGCCGACGACGGCGATTTCACGGCCCGGACGCTGAACAACTTCTTATGGGTGACGTTTACGCGCTCGAACCCGGCCGCGGATATCGAAGGCATCGGCAGCTTCGTGCATGAAAAGCACTGGGGATGTCGCGGCCCGCTGGTGATCGACGCTCGTCTCAAGCCGCATCACGCGCCGCCGCTGCTGGCCGACGCCGCCGTCTCCCGGCGTGTCGACGCACTGGCCGCACCCGGCAAGCCGCTGCACGGGATCATTTAGTTCCCTTCAACATCCGCTGCAGCTCGTCCCACTGTTCGCTCGTGACGGCCTCGAGATAGTTGAATTCGCCGGCGGCCCGGACCCATTCGCCGCCGTCGATGCGGATGCAATCACCGTTGATGTAACCGGCATAATCGCTGAGCAAATACGCGGCCAGGTTCGCCAGTTCTTCGTGCTCGCCCACGCGGCCCAGCGGTATTCGCTGCCGCGGATCGCCAAGCTGCTTGAGTGCGTCGGGCATGAGCACCGGCCCCGACGACTTTCTTACCAAGCCGTTTCACCGCGACGAGCTGCAGGTCCGCCGCCGCGCCGGCGCGCGCGTTACGCGGCTGATCCGGGAGCTCAACGAGACCAACCGGCGGATGCACCGCGGCCTGGCCGCGGCGGGCCAGATTCAACGATCGTTTCTGCCGACCACGAAGCCATCGCCAATGAAGTGGCGGCACGGCAGGGCGCATTCGACACGACAGGCGCGTTTCGCTCGGCCTGGCACCGCCTCAAGGGGGCAAACCCGATCTCGGTCGACGACTACCTGAACAGCCGCTTGCCGCAACCATGACCGCTTTCGCGAACGCGGCATCGTTTGGTTCGCGGCGGCTTGTTGGCTTGCGGCGGTCGCCTGAGCTCGCGCGTAGGATCTGGGTTCATTCGCCGTCGGAGTAGGCCGCGTTCGGATCTTAGTCCGGCTCACCGCCGATTCCAGGCGGCTGGCCGCGGTGGCGTCAGCCACATCCCTCTTCCCTCATCCTTCATCCCTCATCTCTCGTCTCCCAGGTACGACCATCCCATGCTTCGCTCCTCAGTCAGCGCATCTTAGCCTCTCCGCGCGGCCAAACACATCCGTTTGCCGGCCCGTCGGTTTTGTCGTCCTGAGCAAGAACGCTAATCGGCGCGAATCAACGCTAACGGCGTGGGCAGGGACTGCCGCAACGATCCGTTGAAACACACGTTATGAATCGGCAAGGAATGATTTGCAGGCCGGCGGCGAACCGCCTAGATTATGGTTTGCCACGCTGGCCAATGCCTGTCGTCGTCGTTGAGATGACGAAGCCACGCGCGACGTGAGAGAACGATTCCGAAATGGCCGCAACCCTTCCTGCGCTGATTAAGCACTTGCGCCGCGTCGCAATCGTCGGGCTGCCGAACTCCGGCAAGACCGTGCTCCTCACGTCGCTCCTGATCCACCTCGAGAACAGGTCGGCCGCACTGACCGATGGCGGAAAATGGCAGATCAGGAGCTTTCGGCCACAACGCGAACGGACGATCGGCAAACAATTGCCCGAGTTCCCGTACAAGAGCTATCGCACCCACCTTCGCGACAACTGGGTATTTCCCTCGAAGACGACGAGCGAGACCGTCTTCTCCTTCGATTTGGATTTGTCGAGTGGCCGCGGGCAGAAGGAGTACCAGGTCGACCTGCTCGATGTGCCCGGCGAGCGATTCTATGACATCGCCATGTGCGGATGCGACTATGGCCAATGGTGCGACGAACTGGAAAGATCGTGGCAGGACGAGCCGCACCCGGCTATGGAGACATACCGAAAGCTGTTCGACGCGCCGCCAGCGGAAGTCGAAGCGCCGGCGATCATCGCGGCGTACCGGACGCTTCTCGCCGAACTGATTGCCGATTACCGGACCTCGATCGCCCCGTCCAGCTTTCGCGTGAGCGCAAGCGCCAACACGGTCCGCGGCCGCACACCCAGCGCGATCCTCGCCAGCGCCGAAGCGAATCCGTGCGGCGTTTCGCCCGGCTGCCAGTTTGCGCCGATCTTCGGCGAGCACCGAACGAAGTTCGAGACGATCGCGACCACGATGAGCAAGAACTACGACGCCTACCGAGAGAACGTCGTGCTGCCGCTGTTCCGAGAGCTTAAGGTTTGCGATCGACTCGTGCTGCTGATCGATGTGCCGAACCTTCTCGCGTCCGGAGCGGGTGCGATTTCGGACCAGACCCACCTCATTGAACAAGTGTTGAGGGCTCTCGTCCCCGCCAGGCAAGGAGTCTGGCGCTCGCTCGGCCGCGGCCTGCGCGACCTGGGGCTGAACATCGCATCCACGGTCAATCTCTCCCTGCGGCCGGGGCAAGTTGAGCGCGTGGCCTTCGTCGCGACCAAGGCGGACGTCGTCGCGGTGTCGGACGTGCAAGAGAACCGGCTGTCCACCCTGCTTCATCAGTTGGTGCAACCCACGTGCAATTATCTCAACGGCATCGAGCCTGAGGAGTTCGTGATCAGCGCAGTCAAGTCGACGACGAATGCCGACAAGCCCGACGACGAGACTTCAGGCCACCTCTACGGGCGGCTGCAATTCGACTTCGGCACCGATCCCCCGACGCGGCGCAAGCCCACCGACCCGAAGGTGGACTACGACGTGCCGCGCCTTCCCAAAGAATGGCCGCACAGCTTGAGCGGCGGATACTCGTATCCGCCGGTCTTTCCCGACATCCCGCAGCTCCGCATGGTTTGCCCGAAGGAAGAGCAACTTAAGAAACTGTTTGACTTCATCATCTCGTAAGACCCGCCGTCGCCGACCTAGGTGGCCGGCACACGCGGGGAAAGGAGCCTTTGTGCCCCCCGAAGATCTGGACGACATGGTTGGCATCCCGGTTCGCGCGCCACGGCCGGTCTCGCAAGAGCCTCGAACGGTGTCGAGCGCATCGACCGCGGAACCCGCCGGGCGAAATGCGGCCGACGAGGCCATCCCTCTCGGCAAGCCGGCGTCGGTGCGCGAGGTATCCCTTGAGGTACAGCGGCGGCGGGACGAGCAAAGCGAGGCGGAAGAAGCGGACGCGGCCCTGCAAAAAACGTTGCGAGCCGAGACAGAGCGCGCGGGCGCGACGCTGCGCCGCGCTTTCCGTGGATTCGTTATCACAGCCGTCGCGGTCGTCGCCGGCCTGGCGGGCTTGATGTTATGCACCCAGTTGATCCAGGCGATTCAAATCTTGACGACCTGGCCGACCTGGCTGCAAGTGATCGGCTGGCTTGCTCTGGGCGTCTGCTGCCTGCTTTTGCTTTGGTCGCTGGGGCGACTGCTGTGGTTTGTCGCTCGTTTCCGGCAAAGCCGGCCCATCGCTCGACGGCTGCTCGACGAGCGCGAGCACCTGCACGAACTCGCCAAGCACGTTCACGCCGCGGCGAGGGAGCAATTCGGCGCGTTCATGCGAGAATACCCGCTCGACGACGCTGCGCAGCTTGCGTTTCTGCGAATCTGGGGGCTTTCCGAGCGCGAATTCGAAATGATGCGGCGCAAGCGGGCGGACCTGTTGGAGCCGGGCAACCTTCAGGACTCAAGATCGTGGCAAGAAAGTTTTGAAACCTGCTTCTTGGTTCCGCTCGATGCTTCGGCCACCAAGATCATCCGCCGGTATGCCATCCTGACGGCGACGAAGACAGCCATTTCGCCGTGGGCATTGCTCGACATGGCGATCGTGATTTACATGGGCACGTCGATGCTCGGTTCGCTCTGCCGCGTCTATCAACTTCGCGCCGGTCCGCTCGACATGCTCTATCTCTTCGGCCTGGTGATGGGCCAATCGTTCTTTGCCGGCGAGCTCGAAGAGCACAGCGAGGAGGTCGCCTCGTGGCTTAGCGACCCGGTCGCTAGCCTTTTTCACGGCGTGCTCGGCGATTCGACCGCAATCGATTCGTTTCTGCCGGGCGTCGGCAAGATCGCAGGCAAAGCCGGCCAGGGCATTGCCAACGGCCTGTTGCTTAACCGCATCGGCCGCAACGCCTGCAAGCTCTTGCGACCATTAAGTCCCGCTTGACGCCCTCCCCGGCTTCACGCACCATTGACGGGCTAAGATGCCGCGCCCGACAAGGTTTCTCACGCCTGGTTCATCCGGTGGAAAGCACGACGCGTCAGCTAACCACGTCCGGCGCTCGACAGCGGCGTTGACTGTTCCGCAGTGTTCTTTGATTCCCGGACGGCAATACCTGAGCGGCAACGGAAATAATGCAGCCGTTTCAG
This sequence comes from Pirellulales bacterium, assembly GCA_035533075.1. NCBI lineage: Bacteria > Pseudomonadati > Planctomycetota > Planctomycetia > Pirellulales > Pirellulales bacterium. The sequence goes on from DATLUO010000142.1 coordinate 28,540, forward strand.
CGCAAAACTGATAACCGCAACACTTGGGCGGCAGCTGCAACTCAAAAATAATCCGGCCGCTTCGCAACTCTCTGTTTTTCCTTTTCCGCGGCAACATCGCGGATTTGAGTCTTTTCATTCTGTCGGCGATTTTATGATCACGCGGCGATTTAATTTAAAACTGAGGCGTCAACACGCCAATCAGATCGTATTTCGATGGATATCCCGCTGCAACCGAGAATCAGATTCAAAATAAACTAGCGATGCGCCGTTCACTTGAATTATTGGCAATCGTTTCTATGCCTATTTTAATCAATTGGCTGCTTTGCATAACTGCCGAGAACGGCTTTTTATCGGCAATTATGGCCCGTTCCGATGGCCGTCGAGGGGGCGGCTCGCACCACGTTCCCATTTACCAGGTGTCCACCATGATCGTTCGATCGCGTTGCACAGTGAAACCGCCGCGTTCGCGAATTCGCGCCGCTATGATTCACCACATCGGGGCCGTTAGACCGCGTGTCTGGAGAACATTCTCATGCCAAACACCTACCTGCATACAGCCATCCTATCGTCGTTCGTAGACGGACCCAACATTGACGGCGTGCTCGGAGAAATCTTGGGCCACATGCCCGAGAGCGAGGAGCGGCCGCGTTGGGATCGCGTCAAGCGGTTCCTTCCGTCGACTGGGAAGCCGGTCTTCGCCATGAACGGAGAGCACTTCACCGAAAAGGCATACTCATTCTTCAGGGCGATGACATACATGGGCTATGACTTCAAAGCCGTTCCACCAACAGAACGTTCCAGCACGAATGAAGACCCCGTTGACAACTACATCAAGGATCGCCTTGACGCGGCTCTAACAGAGCAGGTCGCCGGCCGCCCACAGCATATAACGCTTCTATCGCACGACCACTTCCACGCCGTGACACTCGCTCAGATCGTCGATGCTGGGGGCAGCATCGCATTGATCGGTTTCCCGGAGTGGTTGGCGCCTGACCTCCTGGCACTTGAAGGTGATCGTTGCGAAGTGCTCGATCTTGAGCGGGACGTCGGTGCCTTCTCGTATCGACTGCCGCGGCCGTATCTACCGCGAGGGGGCCGGCGAGCCGTGTGAATAAGCGACACACGAGGATGGATTTCGGCCTGCCGTCGCTGAGCTGCGGCGTGCGGACGGTGTCTGGCGATCTATCGTGCGATTAGCGTCAAAGACTTCGGGGCCGGTAGCGAATCAGGATAATATCGGGGCCAAGCCAACTTTAGGCAGGATCACAACGCCCTACAACCAGCAACAATCGGGTGGCTGCAAGAGCCTCAAACGGTGAATCAATGAACGTACAAGAATTCGTCTGCGAGTCGCTGCTCCAAATTGCGAGGGCAGTTGTCCAAGCGAACAAGGAGTTTGCTGCGATCTCGATTGCTGCACAAGCAAATCCGCCGGGAGTTCTCTTCGAATCGGATGCCGGCACAAGGCATGCGGCCGTTCCGGATACGCATGCAATTCACTTCGACATCGCGGTCACGGTTGCCTACTCTGCAGAGAAAACGAGTTCCAAAAAAGCCGGTCTCGCATTAACAGTTGTGTCTGGAGGCCTCGACACCGCAAACGCGTCGGATTCGTCGAGCTCCGCCACATCCCGCATCAGATTCGCAGTGCCGCTGAAACTCCCTCGGCCGGCTTGACGGTCTTTGAAGAAGCCAGGACGCGCCGCTGCCCATTTGGGTATTCGGCCGCCGACTGATTCTATTGTGAGGCGGTATCTTGAGTGAGAAAGAGAATGGGTCGGTTTACTGGCACAAGGTTGAGCTGGCAAGTTTTCGCGGATATATTCAGAGCATTCGGCTGAGCCGAGCTGTCGTTGCCGCCGGCTTTTCGTGATTCTCGCCGCATCGTCCGGTGTTGGAGCTTTTTATGTCGCAGAAATGCGCCCAGTCAGGTTGCGGCTTTCATTTGCCAGACAACTACCCACTCCCGTTTTGCCCGTGGCACGCCGCCCCTGGCAAGGGCTTGGTTAAGGTGGTCGGCGCAGTCGGCCTTTGTGCGCTTGGAGTTGGCGGCTTCTACGCCTTTGGCAAGGTCCGGGATGCGATTCGGAAGCGAGCGGAACAGGAGGTTTTGGAACGGAATGCCGAAGAGACAGCCGAGGTAAAAGAGCCGCAGATGGACAACGACGGCTTTCACAGTGCGGCTTGCTCAAATGGCAATGGATTTGACCCATACAAGATCCTTGGAGTGGGACGCTCGGCTTCCGTTGACGAAATCGAAGCCGCGTATCGCGAACGCGCTCTGAAACACCATCCCGACCGCGGGGGCGACGGTTGGGCCTTTGAGCAGGTTCACGCGGCTTACCAGCAGATACGGCCCAGCATTTCTCGCCGTGCCGCGTCGGCCGGCGCAGTCGTTGTCGCAACGAGAGAGCGGCCAGCATTGCGCGTTCTGAGGCCAAAGCCGGCGGTGCCTGCGGCGCATCCGCCTGTGGCGGACGTTCCCAAAGCGACACGTAAAGCGAAGAGCGCGGTGCTCGCTGCGCTACTTGCGTTTTTGTTCGGCCCGCTAGGAATGCTCTATAGCGACGCTCGAGGAGCGATTGTGCTATTCGCCATCGACTTTGTACTGCTGCTGCCGACGTTCGGCCTGATATTGTTTGTCACATGGCCTGTCGGAATTGCCTGGGCTGTGGTCGCGGCCAACAGCAATAGCACTTAGTGGAGAGCACGTTTAGGCCGCTTCGCCTTCGCGGCCATTGCCAGGGCCGGGCGGCCGAACGACCAATCCGTTGGCCGCCAGTGCTTCGCTGGCGCGGGCAATGAGCGATTGCGCCGCGGACAAGACCTGCGGCGATTGCAGAACCTTGCCGACGAGATCGACCAATTCCTGATCGCTGTCCGCGCGATTGACGGGTTTCTTGGTGACACCCGACAAGGGAGCTTGCTGGGCTTCGATAAACTCGCGCACGCTCGCCAGCCCCGTTGGTCGAAAGACTTCCGTGTCGACGACTGCGGGATAGGCCACGTCTCGGCCGTGGGCCAACACCAGCACGCGGTGGCGATAGCCGTCTAAGTGGGCGACGCAGGGGCTGGAAGTGTCTTAAAGTTGGGTTGGTCTTGCCGACGCTGCGTTCGACCCCATTGAGCTTGCCTCGATGGTGAAGCAGATGGTGAGCTAGACGGCGCCCTCGCACCAACGCCTACTTCGACCCCATCCGGCTTGCCCGGATGGTGAAGGAGATCGCCCTGCTACCGTAGCCGAGAACAATCTTATTCACCATCCAGGCAAGCTGGATGGGGCCTCATCACTCGCCTGTCGCAGCGTTGACTAGCCCGCCATCTCGTGTACCATCCGCACAAGGCGGATGGGGTCCGTCGAAGGCCGTCAATTCGTATTCTTCGCCAGCGGCGGCATCAACGCCCAGGCTCTCAAGCGATGATCGTGGCAGCAAGGTCACGTCAGCGCCCGAATCGATGAGCATCGGCACATCGGCGGCCGAGCGGCCGCTTAAGGGATCGCGGAGGACGACTCTTGCCACAGGAGCCGGAGGGTCGAAGCACGCCGCGTCATAGGCCGGCATCGGGGCTTTCCACAAGAACTTCCTTTTCGAAGTCGGCGGCTTGCTCGGGGCGGGCCAATCGAGGGCTGCCCATGTAAAGTGTGGTCCTTTCCTCAACGCCGGGAACAACCACATAGACCTTGGCGTTCTCCGGCAGACGGACATCCGCGGGCAACCTGACTTGCCCATTCTCGACCGTGCCCTCAACCGTTGTCACGCTCATGAAACCCTCGTTCACCGAATCCAAGCCTAGCAACTTCAACGTATTATATCGCCGGATTGGCCATTCGAGTCTTCAAACTCGCGGGCTAGTTCGGCGGGCCGTTCGAGGACTGGCAATTCAGGATTCGTCGCTTGCCGACTCGCCAAGCCCCAACTCGTCCAATGATGCTGCCGACAGCAGGGCGCAGCCCAGTTCCGTCAAACGATCGCTTGACCAAGTCTCCAGGCGGGCCATAGCCGCTGGCGGCAATGATCCAAAGCGGGATTCAAGCAGCTTCCCCATCAGTTCGCGCTGTCCTTCCAGCTTGCCTCGCGCCACGCCGCGCTGCTCGACGTGGTCCAATAAACCCAATTCCATCGCTTGCACTCCTGGATCTGAATGGTTACGGAGCATTTCCTCGAACTCTTGCCGCTGCCGAAGTCGAATCTGGCGGCCCAGGTGGGGAAAAAGAGCCAGAAGAACTCGGCGAAGAACTCTTTCAGCAGTTTCTTAAAACGCGGATCGTGCATCGGTTTTCTCTCTCGGGCGGCCGGATCAGCGGCGGCGTCGCATTGCCGAGCAACTCCCCTTCGTGGGTTTCCAGGCCCGGTCGGAACATAACTCTTCAATCGTCGGCCTCGTCAACCAGTGCAGCGTCTGCTCCGAGGTCGGGTGGGTTCCCGCTGAATTCACCGTTCCGCGCCTGCTCCAACCCGCGCCGCACGGCGGCCATTGCCTCGGGGTTTCGGTAAAGCCATGCCTCCCGTTCCGGAATGGCGAGGACTTCCTTTTCGAAGTCGGCGGCTTGATCGGGGCGGGCCAATCGAGGGCTGCCAATGTAAAGTGGGGCCCTTTCCTCAACGCCGGGAACAACCACATAAACCTTGGTGTTCTCTTGAACGGGCATCACGGCACCGAAATGGTTTGAAGCGAGCGATTCACGAAGCGTCGCGGCGCCCTCTGCGCGGCGAATGATCGGCCTTATCGCGAACCGTCCCCTCGGTATTCTCGCGACGCGCGCGGCCCCGTGCAAGCGATTTTCGCCGAGAAACTGCGAGCGGCGGCTTTAGCGTCGCGCTTGGCTCAGATGACCGGGCCTTGCGGACCGCGTGCGGCTAATCGATGATGGCTGCCAAGCGACCAATGATGTTCTGCCGCGATGCGAACGCGAACAGGATTCCATCCGGCTGGTGCGGCCGAACTGGGGCTATTTATAACGGCGACGAGGCCGGGCGGCAGAGGTCGAAGAGGCCCGATCGCGGGAGCTTCGCCGCGCTGCTGGCCGCGTACATCGGGCTGAGCGCAGCGGCGGTGGTGTGGTATTAAGGGCGGGGTTGGTAGTTGGGGATTGGGGATTGGGGGTCCAGCGTTCGGGGTTCAGGAAAGGCGGAGGGCAGAAGGCAGAAAGATGCCCGCGGGACCGAAAGGCCAGCGTCAAGGATGCCCGAGTTGCCAGTGGGCAAGCACCGGCGGACCGGTTTTGTGCGGGTGCGCGGCGAAGGCGTCGGACGTCAGGGCGAGAGCCAGTCGTCGAGCCGCAGGCCAGGGATGCTTTGGAAGTCCGCGGTGTTGTGCGTCACCAGGGTCAGATTGTGGAGCCTGGCCACCGAGGCGATCATAAGGTCTGTTTCTGGAACGACGATGCCTTGTTGCAACAACCCGCCCTGGAGCACGCCGAATTCATGCGCACAGCCCGAATCGAAATCAAGGACCGCCAGTTCCTGCAGTAAATCAGCAATCAACGCAAGCAATTTCGCAGGATTGGGATGCTTGTACGCTCCAGAGTATAACTCCGCCAGAACTATCGTCGAGCTGGCGATGCCGCCCGCGTACTGAAAGAACCGATGCGCCAAGCCGGCGGGACGCCGCATGTGGGCCGAGCAGATGTTCGTGTCGAGGAGGTGGGTCATTCGCCGTCCAGTTGCGGGCGGCGCTGGACCTTGCGGGCTTTGTGAACCTGGTCCATGATCGCGTCCCAGTACGGATCGTTGGCCAATGCGCCGGCCGTGCGAAGAATTCCTGCACCCCATTCTTTTACGGATGGCTTGACCTTCACCTGGACTTCAACCTCTTGCCCGTCTGCCACGCCGGGATCCTCGCTGAGCTCGATTGTTCTTCCGTGGATGATGCCGTGCATTGATTTGATCATCGTTAGCAAACCTCGCTTCCAACGGCTGGCCCCCAGCCGGTTTCGCCATGAATGTTTTCGGGCGTAATCCCCGGCCAGCAGGTCTTCCAACTGGGTTCAGCAACGTCATCCCGATGCCCCATGTTAGCATGAACCAGCCGCCGAGGCATGACAAGTTTGCAAACTGCAGGCATCAGGGATCAGGGATCCCGGGTTCAGAAAGGCAGAAGGCAGAAGAGATGCCTGTCGAACCGATCGGCCGGCACCAACATGAAAGGGCGCAAAGTGGCATTTTGTTTACGTTTGGCACGCGGATAGCTGCAAAACAACGGCATGCTGGATTCCGGCCAAATTGGCAGGCATGGATCAGTGGTTAGTGGTTAGTGGTTAGTGGTTAGTGGTTAGTGGTTAGTGGTTAGTGGTTAGTGGTTAGTGGTTAGTGGTTAGATCGACCACAACATGTTGTGGCTCTCACGACGAGAACCACAAGATGTGCGAAGATGGCCAACTGCGAACATAATGAGTTGCCGTGACGCGAAGATCAGCATCGCGCTGGCGAGACGCAGGCGGTAGGCTGCGATGCCGAGCGGCAAAGTTGGCCATCTTCGCCGGCGCACGGGGTTTTTGGCATTCGGGCAGGCGAGACGCCTGCACCACAAGGTCGTTGGAACTTGGCAGCCTTCGAAATCGGTTGGCAGCCTTTGAACTCCAAAGTCCACGCCTTGTCGCCGCGCCTCGATGGCTCGGCGCGGCAAAGCGCACAATTTCCGTCAGATCGCGTTCAAACCGGCGGGCGCCAGGCGGCGCAAGTGCTTGTGTAGAAAAGGTTTCGGCTGGCGTCGCCGCCGAAACAAAAGGGGGGATTCTGTTGCGCTCCGCCGCGCGCGGCGGACGACCATGCAACTCGCCGCCGCGCGCGCCGGGGTCGCGACGGCCCGTGCCTTCCGGCCGGCAGGGCGGAGGCGACACGCGTGTCGCCTCGATCGCACGAGAGAAGGCGGACCGAGCCAAGCCGTAAGCGACGCCGCCGCCACCAGCGCGGCCGGGGGCGACCGCTCGACGGCCAGGCCGGAGAGGGGCAAATGCGTCGCGCGCGACGTTTTTGCCGGCGCCTCGTACCTTCCGGCGGGAGGCGCCGACGCGACACGCGTGTCGCATGGAAGACATCACTCCCAGGGCCTGCATGAGCGGGGGGATAATTGATCATACCGCACTGGTATCGACCATGGCATCCGCTTCGTATCGCCGCACCGCCGACTTCTTGAGTTTCTTCCGACCGCCGCCAAAATGTGATACCCTGGACCACATCACTTTCCCCTCAACGCCCGCTGCAACTCGTCCCACTGTTCGCTCGTGACGGCCTCGAGATAATTGAATTCGCCGGCGGCGCGGACCCATTCGCCGCCGTCGATGCGGATGCAGTCGCCGTTGATGTAACCGGCATAATCGCTAAGCAGATACGCGGCCAGGTTCGCCAGTTCTTCGTGCTCGCCCAGGCGGCCCAACGGTATTCGCTGCCGCGGACCGCCAAGCTGCTTGAGTGCGTCGGGCATCAGCCGCGACCAGGCGCCTTCGGTGGGGAAAGGGCCGGGCGCGATGGCGTTGGAGCGGATGCCGTACTTGCCCCACTCGCTGGCCAGCGACTGCGTGAGCGCCAGCACGCCGGCCTTGGCCACCGCCGACGGAACGACGAAACCGGAACCGCTGGTGGCATACGTGGCCACGATGTTCAAGATGGCGGCTTTCGTACACTCGGCGATCCAGCGTTTGCCGAAGGCCAGCGTCGCGTGAAACGTGCCGTAGAGTACGATGTCGACCACCGCGTGAACGGCGTTGTAACTCAGCCGTTCCGTCGGGCAGATAAAGTTGCCGGCGGCGTTGTTCACCAAGCCGTGTACCGTGCCGAAGCGATCGTACGCCGCGGCCACGAGTGCGTCGATCTGACCGGTGTCGCGCACATCGCAGGGCTGGGCGAGCACGTGCCCGCCCGTTTCCTGCTGGATTTCCGCGGCGGTCTCATCGAGCACGTCTTGGCGACGGCCGCAGATGACGATGTTCGCCCCCAGGCCCGACAAGCAGCGGGCCATCGAGCGGCCCAGCCCCGTGCCGCCGCCGGTGATGACAATGGTGCGGTCTTGGAAGGTGCCTGGTTTGAGCATGGGAGGGTTCAGGGTTCAGGGTTCAGGGTTCAGGGTTCAGAGATTCCGGCTCGAGGATTGGCGACCCTTGACGCATTTGGCCTGTAAAGTGTTGACGCGTCAAGTCTGCGTGCGGAATACCCAACCTCGCGGGCCGTATGCTACAATGTTGCTTGGATTTCCTGTTCGGCAGATCGGCGAAGGAGGAGGCATGCAGCTTTCAGAAACCGTCGCAAAAGTGATTGCTCTCGCCACAGCAATCGACGACTACTGGGATATCGAACTTCCGAAGCGGCATGCGAATTACCCCTTGGTTTCGCCGGGCGAGGACTCAGGACCACCGCCGCCGGAAGAACAGGAGCTGAGCGATCTGTTGACGGGCCTACCCGAAGACCAATTATATAAATTGGTCTTGCTCGCACATCTCGGCCGAGGAGGCTTTGGAACGGACGATCTACCGGGGCACTACGAGGACATGGTGGAACGATTCCCGACGACCGAAGAGGCAGTTGCGCAGATGCTGGGCATGGGGGGATTGGGCGACTACCTGGTGGACGGTCAAGCCAAACTCGAAAAGAGCGGGACCGACATCGATCACCTGATGCTTTCGCCGATCGATGCACGCCGTTAGAGGGTCGCCGGCCTTGCCGAGGAGCACCGTTTGTCGTCCAACGCTTTTTCAATTCATTTGGAAGAACTATTGCTCGATGCGGACGAACTGAACGACGCGCACATCGCACTCAGAACCCACAAGCCTGGGCGACAATATCGGCTTGCTGCGCTGAACCGTGCCGTTGTCATCATGAGCGTCTCGGCATGGGAGTCCTATGTCGAGGAACTGATGACAGAATCCGTTCGTGCTCTGCGACCATCGGGGCCCTCTCTCGGAACGTGGCCGGCGCTGAACACTTACGTGTTGGGGTTGCTCGGTAACTTCCACACGCCGAACGCCGCCCGAGTCGAGAGGCTTGTTCATAGTTGTCTCGGACTTGGCGATATACAGCTTTCGTGGGCATGGCAGAGTTGTAACTCCGCGCAGGCGGTGCGACGTCTCGCCGACGCGATGACATACCGCCACGAAATCGCACATGGCGTCAATCCACGGCCAATCATCCACAACCGTTATGCGAGGCGGTTGCCCGAATTCTTCCGGCGGTTGGCATTCTGCACGGATAATGCGGTTCGCGATCACTTGGTAGGCGTTCATGGCCTTCAATTCCCATGGCCGCCGTAGGTGCCTGGGGGAACGCCCCTGTCGTGCTCTCGCCAGCCAATCTATATTGCAGCTTTCGACCGCATAGTGATTCACGCCCCGATGCCCGCCATTCCCGCCGACCAACTGACTGAATTCGCCACCGAACTGCTCGCCAAAGGAGGCGTCGGCGTCGAGGAGGCCAATCTCGTGGCCCACAGCCTGGTCGACGCCAACCTGCGCGGCCACGATTCGCACGGCGTGATGCGCACTCCCTCGTATCTCGAGTGGGTCGCCAAAGGCGATGTCGTCCCCAACGCCCCGTTCACGGTCGTCAAACAATCGCCTACGTCGCTGGTGGCCGACGGCGGCTGGGGCTTCGGACAAACGCAAGCCCGCAGGCTCACGGAGGCGTTGATCGTCAAGGCCCGCGAGTCGGGCAGCGGCATCGGAACGCTGATTCGCTGCGGACACATCGGCCGGCTGGGCGAGTATTGCGAACAGGCCGCCGCGGCCGGGCTGGTCTCGATGGTGATGGTCAACACACACGGCCACGCGCGGCGAGTGGCGCCGCCCGGCGGCAAAGCGCCGCGGCTGGGAACCAACCCGCTGGCCTTCGGCGTGCCCGCCGACCAGGGGCCGCTGGTGCTCGACTTCGGCACCAGCGCCACGGCCGAAGGCAAGGTGCGCGTCAAAAAGATCGCCGGGCAGCTTTGTCCCGACGGATGGTTGCTCGACGCCGGCGGCAAGCCGACGAACGATCCCAACACATTGTATGCCGATCCGCCCGGCACCATTTTGCCCATGGGCGGCCCGCAGGCCTACAAAGGCTTCGGTCTGGCACTGATGGTCGAGATTTTTGCCGGGGCGCTGTCGGGCGGAGTGACCATTCGCGAGCGGCCGGTCAATCAGAACGGCAATTGCGTCTTCATGCTGTTGGCCGCTCCTGAACACTTCGGCGGGCAGGCCCATTTTGCGGCCGAAGTGGCGCAGTTGAGCCGCTTCGTCCGCGATTGCCCGCGCGTGGCGGGAATCGACGAGATTCAGCTTCCCGGCGATCCGGAGCGGCGCGTGCTGGCCGAGCGTCAGGCGCGCGGCGTACCGCTGGATGAGGGCAATTGGAAGCAGTTGACCGCGCTGGCGGAACGGCTTGGTGTGGACGTTCCCTCGGCGGCCTAGGTATGCATAACGCAGCAATCCAAAATCCAAAATCCAAAATCCAAAATGGCGGAGCCCTGTTGCTCGCTCTGGCATTTGTCGCCGGCTGCACCCGCCAACAAGAGCAAGAGGTGGTGGTCTATTCTGCGCTCGATGCCGAATTCTCGCGGCCGATTCTGGAACAGTTCGAGTCGCAGACGGGCATCAAAGTGTTGCCGAAATTCGACGTCGAATCGAACAAAACGCTGGGGCTGACGCAGGCCATTATCGCCGAATCAGCCCAGCGGCCGCGGTGCGACGTTTTTTGGAACAACGAAATCCTCAACACGCTCCGGCTGGAAGAACGGGGGCTGCTGGAGGCGTATCGGCCGAAGATGGCCGACACGTTCCCGGCCATCTATCGCTCCCAGAAACGAACCTGGCACGGCTTCGCCGCTCGTGCGCGGGTGCTGTTGGTGAACACGGAGCTGGTGGCCGGCGACGAACTGCCCGGCTCGATCGACGATCTGACCGACGAAAAGTGGCGCGGCCGTTGCGGCCTGGCCAAGCCGCTGTTCGGCACCACCGCCACGCACGTGGCTTGCCTGTTTGCCCTGCTTGGCGACGAGAAGGCAAAGCGGCTATTGAGTGAGATCAAGGCCAACGAAGTGCAAGTTTTCGCCGGCAACAAGCAAGTGGCGCAGGCCGTCGCCCAGGGCCAGCTCGCGTTCGGGTTCACCGACACCGACGACGCCATGATCGAGCTGGAAGAAGCGCAGCCCGTGAAGATCGTTTACCCCGACCAGCAGGAAGGCGGCATGGGCACGCTGTTCATTCCAAACACGCTGGCGATCATCAAAAGCTCATCGCACTCGGTCGAGGCGCGGCAGCTCGTCGATTACCTGCTGACGCCGGCCATCGAGGTGGAACTGGCCCGCGGAGCGAGCGCTCAGATTCCGCTCTGCTCGAAGGTCGATGTTCCGCTCCGGGTCGAGACGCCTCACACGGTGCGACCGATGGCGGTCGATTTTTACAAAGCGGCCGACAAGTGGGACGCGGCGGCCCGCTTCGTGCGCGATCTGTTTGCGGGCGCGGATTGACAGTTGCCGAAGTCGTAGGGTGGGAGCGAGCGAGCTTGCGAGCGCCGGCCCACCGTAATGGACGTCGCCAACGGTGGGGCGGCGCTC
>DATLUO010000143.1 GCA_035533075.1 Pirellulales bacterium
TTAGCCCGGATTATTCACCGGCCCACACCAACCCGAAGCGCAAGCGAGGATCAGCAAAGGACTTAGCTCGCTTGCGCTTCGGGTTGGTGTTCGCGCAGTCTGCGCGCCAAGTTCGGGGGCCGGTGAATCATCCGGGTTAGGCAGTGATCGAAGCTTTCTGGAGCGACCGAGCGATGCAGCGCGAAATCACCATCATCAATCGCGGACGCGGACCGCAGCTTTCCACCAGCCGCATCACCGTTCAAGACATCGTTCCCTATTTCCAGTTGAATTACAGCTACGACCAGATTCGCGAAATCATGCCGTCGTTGTCGGTGCCTGAGCTTGAGGCGGTCGAGCGGTATTTCAATGAGCATCGTGAAGAGGTGCTCGAGGTCGACCGCCGGATTCGTGCGCGAAACGCGACTTGCAGAAATCCGCCGGAAGTCGAGGAAATACTGCGTCGCGGGCGCGAACAGATTCATGCACGCTTGGCCGCAATTCAAGAGCAAAAGGCGAAGGGCCAGCATGTTGAAGGGCCTACTGGCTGACGCCAAACATCGTGGGCCACGTCGACCTTGTCATGGCCGTCGTACGCGCGGCGGGCTGGATCGATCTATGGGACGAGCTTGCGATCAGCTATGCACGTTTCCAAGATGTTGGCCTCGATGCCGACGCCACCGACGCCGCAATTTGGCAGCTTTGTCAGCGCGAGCAATATGTTTTGGTCACCAGCAACCGAAATGAAGACGATCCTGATTCGTTAGAGTCTACGATCCGGTCACAGAACACGGCCGAATCCCTGCCGGTGTTGACGATTGCCGACTCCGAGCGGCTTCGATACAGCCGCGAGTACGTTCAGCAGGTCGCTGAAAGTCTACTCGCCGCTTGATTGACATTGACTTTCTTCGCGGCGCCGGCAGGCTTTACCTGCCATAGACGACAATGGACCGGGTATCGCGGATTGGCCGGCGGGTTGTGGAATTCGAGCAGGGCGGCGACACGCGGGCAGGGTAGGCGAAAGAGCTGCTGTCCGATAAGTCCCGTTTTTAGTCCCGTGTCAACGCGCCGCCATTTCGTCGCTGGCGGGCGGGAGACGATAGCAGGCGATCTCCTGGTCGTTGCGCAGGTACAGGCAGCCATGCGCGATGGCCGGATGGTTCCAGGTTTTACCCTCGATCGCCTGCATGCGCGCCAGCTCGCGGTGCTTCTCGGGCGTGGCCTCCAGCAGCACGGCCTCGCCCGATTCGGCGGTCACCAGCAACAGCGCCTGATCGGTCAGCAACAAGACCTGGCCGTGGCCATACCTGCCGCCTTTCCAACGGCGCTTGCCGGTCTGGGTATCGAAGCAGCAAAAGATGCCTAGGTCAAAGCCATAGGCGCAGCCGTCGTAGACCACAACGTCGTTGAAGGAGGGCCGCAACTGATTCGATGTCCAACGTTTGCGGACCTGCCATTGGCCGTCCTCTTTTCGCGTCTCCAGGCAGACGGTGCCCAGATCTTCCGAACCGACCATGATCGAGCCGCCGCCCAGGGCCGTTGGCTGCACGACCCGCCAAACGCCGTGGCCGAGGGCTTGATATTGCCAGGCCAGCTTGCCGGAGGCCGGATCGACGGCAATCACTCCTTCGTCGCTGAGAAAGACGACCAGCGTTTCGTCGTCGACGGTGATCGGCTGTGCCGAGCTATAGCTGATGGGCCCGGTGCCGGCGGTCCAGGCCGGGCTGCCGTCGTTCGTGCGATAGGCCACCAGGCCCTTGCCGTCTTTTCCGCCGGCAAACGTGACGACCACGTCGTCGACGACCAGCGGCGAGCTGGAAAAGCCCCACATCGGCAACGCCGCGTCCGTGTCTTTCACGAGATTGCGCGACCATTTCGCCCGACCACTCGCGGCGTCGAGGCAGTTGAGAATGCCGGTTCCTCCCTGCGTGTAGAGATCGCCGGCGAAAAATTCGGGCGTGGCACGCGGGCCGGCGCCACTTTGACTGTCCCAATATCGCACCGGGTCTTCGTGCGACCATAGGCGTTTGCCCGATTGAGCATCGAGGCAGACCACCAGCTCCTGCTCGCCCACTTGCTCTTGCGTGAAGAGCCGCCCGTCGACAATCACCACCGACGACCAGGCGGGACCAATTCTCTGCCGCCAGACCTGCTTGGGCGGCGACTTTTCCCAATCGACACCGATCTTGAGGCCCCGCACCTCGCCGTTGCGCAGGGGGCCGCGGAAGGCGGTCCAGTCGCCCGGCTGGGCCACCAAGTCGCGCGCCGGCGGATCCTGTTCGGCCGCGTCGGCCGATTGCGCGTCGGCCGCGGTTTTGGCACGCGCCGCCAGATACGTGTCTTCGGCGGTGGGTGTCCAGCGCCACTGCGTTTGGAACTTGACGTCGCCGCTGACGCCGTTCATTTTAACGAGCGACACATAGACCCAAGGGAGGCAGACCGCCGCCATGGTTCCCCAGCGAAAGACGGGCGCCGGCGCGCGGCGCACGATGGCCATCCAGACAATCCAAACGGTGAGCACCCAAGGCAATCCAATAAAGATCACACCGACGGGGCCCAGCGTGTTTTGCGAGGCAGCGATGGCCGCCGCGCCGCCGAGCACCACGGCCGCAAAGACCATCAGGCGATCGCGGCCGGCGACGGACCGGTTCGTCAGCCACCAGATGACGAACAACAAGGTCACCAAGACGCCCACGCCCGCCAGACCCATGAAGCTGGTGGTAATCGGCAGCTCCAGGCGGCCGATCGCGGTCCTCACCGCCCAGTAAGCTGCGATCAACAGGTAACCGGGCCACAGCCGTCGCGGCGCCGCCGGGGCGTGGCTCGTCGGTTGCGGATCAACTGGCGCTGGCGGCGCCGCCGCGGGAAGGTCGTCGTTCATCGGGGTCACTTTCAGCTTCGTGGAGCGCCGCTTTCGGGGCGCGATTGGGGGCCGCAGAGCAGGCCGCTGTGCCAACAGTCTATCCGCGCGCCGACCATCGAGTCCAGGTGGTTTGCGTTGTCTGTGCTTCTCGCGCCTCACCTGATTCTGAGGGCGCGGCAGGTCTCTTGGTAGCTCGATTCCAAATCGAGCGAGATGGCCCTGGTTTCCGTGAGCCAGATCGGCAGCGTCGGCAGAGGTTGGCCGATGGCGAGCGGATGATACCAATTATCCATCATGCGGCGGCGATCTTCGTAGCGCATGCGAAGCGTCGCGGCGTACATCGGCGGCGGTTCGGTCCCCAAGGCCGGATCGACGCCGTTGAGAAAATTCAACACCTCCGCATACAGATTGAAATCCAACGTGCTCACGACATCCACCATCGACACGCAGATATTGTTCGTGAGCAGCGTGGCCGCTTTGGCAACGAAGGTTGCGCGGTTTTCGGGACGGTCCTTATTCGAAGGGCTGAGGATTTCGATGGCCGCCACCAAGTGCCGGTTGCGCCGGCTGTCGTAAATCCGGACTTCGTAGACATCCTGATTCGGCAACCGCGGTTCCAAGGTCAGCGTCGGCTTCGGCGGCGCATAGGTCGCGACCGCCACACCGCCTTTGGTCAAATCGAAGTCATTGGCTTCTGCAAAGGGCCTGCGGTAAGTGCCGATATCGACTTCGTAGAGCGTGCCAAGATGCACGCCGGGAGCGGCGAAATAAGGCTCCGGCAGAATCTCGGTCAGCTCCTGGACGATCATCATCGGCCAGCCGCCGTGAAGTTCGTCCCAGGAATGAACGTCATCCACAGGTGGGCGAAAGTGATCGCGTAGCGGCATAGGATCCTCCGTTTGGAATCATTGTAGCATGATCGTTGCCGTTGCCAGTGGATCGCGGTCGCTCTCGGCCCCAGGTGGCCGCGACCACGCTTGCTAATCGAGCGTCGCCCCGCCATCGACGACCAGCTTGGCCCCGGTGACGAACGACGCTTCATCCGACGCCAAGAACAGCGCGGCGTAGGCCACTTCGCTGGGCCGCCCCATGCGCTGCATCGGCGAGACGGCGGCCAGCTTGGCCAAGGCTACTTCGCGGTCGATGCCCAGTTTTTGAATGTGATAATCGGTGGCCCGCGTATGGATTTCGCCCGGACAAATCGCGTTGACGCGGATGTTCTCCGCGGCCAAATCGAGCGCCATGCAGCGGGTCGATTGCAGCAGCGCGCCCTTCGACGAGTTGTAGGGCACAAAGCCCGGCTGCGCGATAAAGCCGCTCACCGATGCGATGTTGACGATCGACCCGCCGCCCGCCCGGCGCATCGAGGGCAACACGTGCTTGGCGCACAGCGCCGGGCCCAGCACGTTCACGGCCAACACGCGCTCCCAGTCGGCCCGGCTGGCCTGCTCGACCTTGCCGAACACGAACGCCGCCGCGTTGTTCACCAGCACGCCCACCGGGCCAAAGTGCTTCTCGGCCGCTTCGGCCATCGCGCGGCAGGCTGCTTCGTCGGCCACGTCGGTGCGCACGAACTCGGCGGTGCCTCCGGCGGCACGAATGGCCGCCACCGTCTCGCGGCCGCCCGGCTCTTCGATTTCGGCGACGAGCACCTTGGCGCCTTCCTGAGCGAAGAGCTCGGCGATAGCCCGCCCGATGCCCGAACCGGCCCCGGTGACGATGGCAGCCTTGTTCTTCAGACGCATGTTATTTGCCGCTCTTCTTGGCCTTCTTGCCGGGGGCTTTTTTGGCGGACTTCTTTCCGGCCGCCTTTTTCGCGGTCTTTTTCGCCGCGGCAGCCGCGGTCCCCGGCTTGCCGAAAACGCTCTCCCAATTCTTCGAAAACTCGGGGCTCGGCCCCGAACGAACGATCGGTCCAGACATCGTTGCGATGACTCCTGATGGTTGTGCTTGATGAACTGCTAGGCCAACTATTGTAAAGCGCGTGGCAAGCTCCACAAGTCCCGCGCAATCCACTGGACACGCCGTTCGTTCGCCATATACTTGTCGGAAATCGTTCCCCAACTTTGCGTAAGCGTGTCGTTCGATGCTCACGGAATCCTTTCTGGCGATTGTCGCCTTGACGGCGTTGATGGTGGTCGGCCTGGCCGCGCTGGCAAAACTTCTCTTCGGTGAGTGATGACGGCCGGCGACTGGCAAGCGCTGGCCGCGTCGCTCGGGCGGCGGTTCGCGGTCGTCGAACAGACGATCGAAGCAGCCGGCCGGCCGTTCGCGCTCATCAAGCCGCGCAGCTCGGACGAGTTGATCAGCGAGGACGATTTCAACCGCGACGCGCGTCTGCCCTACTGGGCCGACGTCTGGCCTTCGGCGCTGTGCCTTGCCGAGCGGACCGCCCGCATCCGCGGCGCCGGCAAACGGCTGATCGAGCTGGGCTGCGGCGTGGGCTTGGTTTGCGCCGTGGCCGCGCAGCGCGGGTTCGAGGTGCTGGCGACCGATTACTATGCCGAAGCGCTGGAATTCACCGAGGTCAATCGTGCCCGCAACGGTTTGCCGCCCATCGCGACCCGCTTGATCGATTGGCGAAATCTTCCGTCCGATTTGGGAACCTTTGACGTGGTGGCGGCGGCCGACGTGCTCTACGAAAAGGCCTATCCCGCGTTGATCGCCGCGGCCATCGAGCACACGCTGGCCGCCGATGGTTTGGCATTGGTCGCCGACCCCGGTCGCCCTGGAGCGGCGCGGTTCCACGACGAATGCCGCAGCCGCGGTCTGGCCATCGAGCGCGTGCTTCAGGCGCCGTTCGACAACGGCACGGTTCCGCACACGGTGGATCTGTACGAGATAAAAAGGGCTTAGGCGATCAGGCATCACCTGGTAACGGTTTCCACCTGGGCAGACCTACATTCCAACCTTCTTCTGCCAATCCGCGTCATAGCCAGTGCCCGCGGCGGCGATGGTCGCCAGGTCGTGGTAGCACTCACTCAGGAGCACGCCGGGTACGTCGCGCAGGGGCGTGCCCGGCTGGTCGAATGGCATCCCGGCCGATTCGCCGCCGGTGGGCAGAAAGTGCAGGCTCATCAAAGCCACCGTGCGGTTCTCTTCCGGCAGGCCGTTGCCGCTGAAGCGCAGCTCAAGCTTCAGGCCCATGCCGGCGAGCGTTTTCTCGTAGTGGTAAAACCAGCCGCCGTCCTGCGCCGGACCGCGTGTATAGCCGAGCCGCGTGGCCAGCCCGCGAAGCTTGAACGCTTCGATAAGATGGCCCTCGAAGTCAGCAAGTTCCGTGGCGTCTTGCTTGTCGTCGGGCAGAACGTATCCCGGTCGCCCGAACTGCACGAAGAGCAGTTCCACTTCGTAGTCCGCGAAATGTTGCGTCCAGGCCGCCGACGTTTCGGGTGAGACCAAGGAGCCGTGAGCCAGTCGCAGTTGGGCACCGGCTGGCACGACGACCTGCTCGTCGTTTTCATCGGTGAGCGTGCCGTCGTCGAGCGGACGAAAGGTCTGAGAGAGCCTTTCCCCGTCGAGCACCGCCCAAACCAGCCGTTGGCAGAGGCGACCGACGATGGGATGCTGGTGAAGGTACGCGTTCCAGTCGGCGTAGCTCCAGGTGCGCTCGGTACACATCGCCTCATAAAGCCGCGCCTTCTGTTGGGCCACAAGCTTTTTCAATTCACTCTTCGCGGTCGAGAGCTGCTTTCTGGCGGCCTTGGCTTTGTCGGGGTCGTCGTCCTTGCGCGGTTCGGGCAACGACTTGAGCGGCTTGCCGTTTTCATCGGCCAGCGCGATCGTGAAGTCGGGTAGTAGCCTGGCCGTTAGTTGCCGCGAGCCGTAGTCGAGTTCGAGCGACAGGCTGTCGTCGAAGCCGGCCGTCGGCACGGTGCGGTCGGCCAATTCATCGATGGTCCACCCCTTGCGTTCGGCCACAATCTTCACGTACTTTTCGGCCTCTTCGCGGATGCCCTTCGTGCGAAAGCGATTGGCCACCGAGAGCAGCAGTTGGATGGCGGCCGGGCGATCGAGAGAAGCCAGCATGGCGACCAGCGCTTTGCACTGTGCGGCGCGATGGCCGTACCATTGCTTCAAATAATCGCCGACGATTTTTACTGCCTCATCGCCGCAGCAGGCGGCGGCCAGGGCGAGGATGCCCTTTTGCTTGACAGCCGAGCCGAGGCACTCGAGGCTCAACATTCTATACGCGGCATCTTCCCATTGCTGGAGCGTCATAACTTGAGGAAACATCCGATGCGATTGAGCCGCCTGCTGTTTCGCCAGTTGACGCGCCTGGGCGTCACTGTGTTTGCGATGTATGTCATGCTCGATCCAACTCCTCAGCACAAACAACCCCAACGTCTGGCGGTCGTCGGGCGCGAACTGCCGACAATAACGCCGCAGCAGTGCTCCCGCCTCCGGGCTACCCAACTTGTGCGTGTTGGCGAGAAACCAGTTGAGAATCTCGACCGGCACTGGCTCGTTCGAGTTCTGCCAGCGGACCTCGGGCCAGGAATGGCAAGGGAACCAGGCCAAGTCTTTATGCAGTCCCTTCTTCAGGCCCCGCTCCGCCGCGGCCAACAGTTGGTCGCGGTCGAGATAGCGATCGATCGCTTCGCCCAGCCGCTCCAGCGCGGTCAACATCGCGTCTTTGGCGGCGTCTTGTTTCTCTTTCGCGAGCGCCTTGTGCAAGACGGCTGCCGCCTGCTTATCGCGCGAACGTCCCAACCATTCGGCAGCCACCACGCGCGTCTGGTAATCGCCGCTGGTCAAGGCGTCGGCCACCCGTTGCCTGAAGTCGGGCACGCGCTCCATGATTCTTTGGGCTGCGGCGCGATCGGTCTTTCCTGCGCCGATCGCAATTTGCCATATCCGGCCGATCAGCGACGGAGGCACAGACGGAAAATGCGAGAGCAGCTTTAAGGCGTTGGTGCGCGCGCCGAGCCATTCGTAATGAAACGTGCCGGCAAGCGCGCGGGCGTCCAAGCTTTTCTGAAGGATGTCGAGACGCTCCGAAAAATACTCGACAGAGCCGTCGGCCAGCCATTGGAAGCGACTTTGATCGCCGCTCAGTAATTCATACCCAATCATCCGGCTGTCGATTCCGATTCCTTCCAGCACTGCGGCAAACTCGCGCAATGTGACACCGGGAATGTGGTGCTCGTGATATGCTCGCAAAGATCCGTCAGTTCCCCAAAACATGGTCGGATTTGCCCAATGGCGCGCAGTGATGTATCCCGTTAGCGTCATGAGACGCACCAAATGAATGAGCCGGATGTCTGGATGCTGGGCCAAGCGATTGAAGTGATCGAATGTATTGGCGCCATAGAGCAACGGCAGTGGTGGCTCGCCATTCAAGAGCGGCGCTGCGTCAGTCAGCGTCTCCAATAAACGGCAAGTCTCGTCGATCCGCGTCTGATCGTAGATGGGCGAGTCCGGTTGACCGTGTCCCGGATGTTGTTGGCGATGCAGCGCCAGCGCTTGGTTACGCTCGATGGCCGCCTCGTTGTAAGCCTCGATCAGCTCGGCGATCGCCTCGCGCGCCGATGCGGTAAGGGGCACGACGGTTTCGACGGGCCCTATCGGCGGCAAACACGGAGCCGTATCGCATGTAACGGCCGCAGGGGAATCGGTCAGTTCGCTTAGCGCCTCGCCGATGGCTTCTTGAACTTTTGGAGCGTTTTCGGCCTGTTGGCGAGCCAGCAAGAATTCTTTCGCCACGTCGCATGCAAAGCGTGCCAACCAGCGAATAGCCGCGGCGCGCTCCGTGGCAGCGCCTTGCATGGCTACTTGTTCGACGAAGGGTCGTGCCTGTTCGCGGACGTGGCTCAATAGAGGGACGGTCGCTTCGCGCACCGTCTTTGCGCCGGAGGTGGCCAGTGACACGAGTTCTGGCAGGAAGGAATCGGGCGATACGTCGTGCTTGTCAAGCATTTCGAGCAACTCGACTTTTCTTGCTGCATCGGCCTGCAACAGTGCATTGGCCACCACCTCGCGATGCTTCGTGATGCTGGCATTGAAACCAGAAAGCGCCTTAAAGGTCATGGCCCAGAGGAAGCGCAGATTGTCCTGGGGTTCGGTGCTAAACAGGTTTTTGATCAACAGCGCCGGATCGTGCCCTTCGGCCGCCAGCATGTCTTCAATTAACGATAAGGGAAAATATGGCTGCACGTGCCGGCGTATCTGCAGCCTCATCCCGCGAATCCACACTTCTTGCAAGAACAGTTCCAGCCAGGGCAGTCCGCCGTAATAGATTTGGAAATGAAGCTGCACCGACGAACTCCCCTTCGCGGCTGCTTCATAGACCTTCGCTAGCCGAAGATACGGTTCGCTGGCACCTGGCTCAACAGTGGCAAAGAAGTCGTTTCGCGCGGCATCGTCGTGGTTGTTCGGATGATATGTGCCCAACGGCCGGATCAGGCGAAGCTGTTGCGCCGGATTATGTGCCTTCGCCAGTGCCTCCAGCACGTTGGCGTCGTCGCCGTCCACGACGTACCGCACGGCCCGCTCGGCCAGATCGCCGCGCGACTCGTTGAGGCCGGCAAAGTCTTTTTCGAGAAGTGCGATTTTCTCGGGGCTGAAGCCGGCGAGGTTCTTGTAAGTGGCGAAAGGCATTTTGGGGTTCCAGACAAGCGGCCGCGGAGCGGCCAGGGAGTTTAGCCGTGGGCGCCAGCCCACGGAAACGGTCCGCAAGCCCCGCCAGAGCCGCGTAGCGGCGGCGGAGCTTCGCGCAGGTTTCACCGAAGTATGCATCGTCATTACGTCGGTCTCAATGCCCTTGCGCTGCATCGCTTCTTCCTCCGCCGCCGCTACACGCAACGATTTCTGCCGCCGCTACGCGGCTTTCGGTGTCGATGCGCCTCTCCCGTGGGTTGGCACCCACGGCTAAACTCCGCAGCCCCTCCGGGGCAAGAAGGGTCCAACCGCACCGATATGTCAACATGTTACCGCTGGGTATTGCAGACCACGGCCGCGGAGCGGCCAGGGAGTTTAGCCGTGGGTGCCAACCCACGGAAAGCGTTCGCAATCGCCGCAGTAGCCGCGTAGCGGCGAAGGAGGTTGGGTCTGGTCGCTGGACAGGAAACGCGCAAATTGTTCTTAGCCGGTGGCTCGCCCGCACGCGACGATTTCTGCCGCCGCTACGCGGCTTTCGATGTGGATGCAACCTCTCGCGTGGGTTGGCACCCACGGCTAAACTCCCTGGCCGCTACGCGGCCGACATCCGGTGACACTCGTTACCCCAAGCCGGCCGTGGCAACCGCCAGCGCTTCCTCGACGATCGCCAAGCGCACCACATACGCGGCACGCAACAGGGCGGCCGCGGCCGCTGCACGTTCGCCGATGCCAATAGTGTGGGGGGCGACGCGGAGTTTTGCAACTAGCCCAGCGATCGAGGCGGCCACGGTTTCCAACCCCAGGCCGTCCAAGCGTGCGGCCGCCTGCTCCAGAGGCTTGAGGTCGCGACGGACCGAGCTGCCCGACTCCGCCACATGTTCCAGCTCCGCCTCAATGCCCGACATAAAAATGCCCAAAGGCGTCGACGAGCCGACAAGGAACACGTCGTCAGGCGAAAACTCGTCGAACGATGGTTCCTGGTCAGACTCGTCTACCGGCTTGGCCGGACGCACCGTGACGAGCGGATTCGTCGGCGGCTGTGATGCGGACTGGGCAACGTCGAGCGTAAGATTGACGATGCCGCTCGCGCCGATGAGCGAAATCGGTTCGACCCACAGCTTGCCTCCCCTGAGCCGCAGACGACCCAGTAGCCCAAACGCGTCCGTCGCGTCGTGCTGCTCCAGAATCTGAATCGCCGAGGCCGTCTCGGTGGCGAAAGAGAGCGCCAGTGCCAGAGCGCGATCGTTCTCGTCGAGCACCACGCGGACAAACTCCTGCCGCACTTCGTCGTAACTGCCCGGCAACCAGGCGCTAGGCCGAAGATGCACCAGCTCGTCTTGCTCGTTCCGCTCGGACAGGCCGGCGCCGAAGAGTTTTTGTGCCCGTCCGCCGATCTGGGTCCAATCACAGATGGCCGGAACCTGCCGCGGGTCGCTCTCGCCCAGCACGCTGGCCCGCGTGCGCGAACGGCCCGATAAGCGGCCGGTGGGATTCCGCCAGACGCTGGTGAGCTGCAGGCGGCTATGGCTGGCGACCTTGGGCGACGAACAGCCGTCCCACGGGCCATACTCCTGGAAGCGCCGCACAGGATCAAAAGCCCACACATTCACCGGCCGCGTGTCGCTCCAACTGCACCAGTTGCCCAGCGATTCATCCCAAAAGTAAACCGTCAAGCCGACGTAGCCGGCCTTCGACCAACGCTCGGCGCCCAGACCGATCAGCGACAGATTGCCGACCTGCTCGTAGCTCGTGCGATGCCGGCCCACCAGCCGCGGCCTGGGCGCGGCCAGCGCCGCCGTCAGGGCCGACACGCGGGCCGACCATTCCAACAGGTTGGCCGCGCTCGACTGGGCGTCGCGTTTGAGCGATCGCGAGGTTTCGTCGGCCAGCACCGTCAACCAACGCTCCAGCCGCGGCAACTGCACGCCGTGGCAAGAGACGGCCAGCGTCTGCAATCGCTGGCTGGTGGCCGTGGAAAGCCGGGCAAGCCCCACGCTGAACATCTCCCCCAGCACCACCTGGACCGACGCCAGCACCTCGTCGCGTGTGCGGGGCGCTTCGTCGGCGGCTGGCAACACCGCTTCTTCGGCCGCAATCGTCCGTGTGCCTTGGGCCACTTGCCAGGCGAGCACGGCCGCCACGCGATGCTCGCACACGTCGGGCACTTGGCAAGAACAGATGAGTCCGGCGAGGCCCGCGCCCGGCACGAGCCGGCACGTGATATTTCGCGAAGGAAAACGCACGACAAGCGGCCCGCTGTCGTCCAACTCGACTTTCAGCCCCTCGGCCAGCGCCTTGGTGGCGCGACGCACGAGCGGCTTGCCCGCCCAACGCCGCAGGGCTTCGTCGTCGAGACTGGCGAACAACGCGTCGGCCGAAGCGGCCGGCGGCGCTGCATCCGTCGGTTCGGGCTGAGCGGTCGCCGTTTCGCGAAGATGGACGATGGCCGCCAGAATGTGTCGGCAAACGCCGCCCGCCGGACACGAGCAGCGCGCCTGCACCGGGTTGGCCGGCACGAAGACGGTTTCGCCGCCCACGCGCACTTGGATTTCTTCGGCGTCAGGCTGGAAAGCCTGACCTACGATTTCCGCCGGCGTCTGCTCCAGGTCTTTTCGGGCACGTCGCAGCAGTCCCTTGTTGGCCAGCGCGGCCAGTGCGTCGTCGTCGAGCGCGGCAAGCGCGTCGCGCAGCCGGGTCAGGAGAGGACCGTGCTCAGCCATTGGGCGAGTCTCTGAGGTGTGAGTGCCGCGACTTCGGCCCCGGCGGCCACGCAGCGTTCGGCCATCTGCCGGTCGTAGCTCGGCAGGGCCGTCTGGTCGAGGGCCGCCAGGCCCAGCACGCGCACGCCCGACTCGCGCAGCCGCTTGATCGAGGCCAGCATGACTTCCGGCGGGCCGCCTTCGAAAAAGTCGGTGACGACGATCACGATCGTGCGGCTGGGATGGCGGACCAGCGTTTCGCAGTGGCCGAGCGCCCCGCCGATGTTCGTGCCGCCGCCCAACTGCACCGACATCAACAACTCGGTCGGGTCGACGATTTCGTCCGAGAGATCGACGATGGCGGTATCGAAGGCCAGCAGATTCACGTTGAGCGAAGGCAGGTCCTTGAAGATGCCGGCCATCACGGCGCTATAGATCACCGAGTCGAGCATCGAGCCGCTCGAATCGACGGCCATGATGATATGCCAGTGGAGGTAATGGTCGACGCGCGAAAAAAAGTGCAGCGTTTCCAGCACGAGCTGGCGGCGGTCGCGGTTGTAGTGCTTGAGGTTTGCCCGGATGGTGCGGCGAAAGTCGATGTTCTTGAACACTTTGAGCCGGCTGCGGCGTTGCTTGTTGAGTTTGCCCCAGAGCTGCTGCCGCACGTCCTTGGCCAGCTTTCGCCGAAGATCTTCGACCACCTGCCGCACGATGCGTCGGGCGATTTCGAGCACCTCGCCCTTCATCAGCCCTTTGAACGAGAGCACGGTCTTGAGCAGCTCGTAGCTTGGTTCGAGCTTGGCGAGCACTTGGAAGTCGGTGACCAGCTCGGTCATGCCGTAGCGGTCGAGCGCGTGCCGCTGAATGACTTCGGCGGTGTCGGCGGGGAACAGCTCGCGGACTTCGCGAATCCAGTCGGGGATGGTAAACACGCTCTCCTCGCTGCCGCCGAGGCGGGAATCGCCCTGCCCGCGCACGCCGCGCGCGGCATATTCGCGGCCGTAGAGATAATCGAGCACGCGGTCCATTTGCCCGTAGCGGCCCTGACCGAGGCCAGCGCCCTCACCCTGCCCGGCCGCACGACCTGCACCTTTGCCCGACGGGCGTTGGCCCTGGCCGCCGCTGGGGCCACCTCGGCCTTGACCGTCGCCCGGAGCGCCTTGACCGGTGCCGCCGAAGCCACACGGCAAGCGTGGCTCAGCGAAGCGGCCGAGCACGAGTCGCCAGCGGAGAAGTTCAGGGGAGGGATCTGAAGTATTGACTGATTGTGCCACGGACAGCCCGCCCCGGAGGGGCGATGGAGTTTAGCCGTGGGTGCTAACCCACGGAATCAGAAGGTTAGGATTCGTGAAGCCGCGTAGCGGCGACGGAGACGACGCCGAGAGATCCGTCGCCGCTACGCGGCTTTCGATAGCAACCGCATTTTAACCGTGGGTTGGCACCCACGGCTAAACTCCGGCGCCGCTCCGCGGCGAAATGCAATCGTAGCCATGCTCTGTTCCCCAATTGAGCGATGCCGCATCCTCAATCGTCAGCATGGCTTCGCTCATAGCTGCTCAGTCTATCGTCGATTCGGTCACGGTGCCATGCTACGCAAGCCGTGACTCGAATACCGACGGAACTCGGTACTACCGGCACGCTCACGCGTGCCGCTCGCCGCGGTCATCCCCACGCTTCCAACCCGTCCTCCACTAACGACTCGCGCACGCGGCGGTTCAGTTCGACGCCGCGCAGCATCTCGCTGGCCGGAACGTCGAGCAAGAGCGGCGGAGTCAGTCGCTCGACGCCCAACAGCCGCGCGACCTCGCGGGCCACGCGGTCGCACTCCTGCGGCGTTAGGTCCGAGAGCGCCAGACGCAACAGCGGCAATAACTTGACGAACTGCTCCTCGCTCCATGTTTTGAGCAGCTCATTGATCGCTTCGATCACGCCCGGCACCTGCCATAACACGTGCCGCGCGGCACGCAGCAGGCCGCGCAAAAAATCAGTCGCTCCCGCGCCGTCACCCTTCGAGCCCAACAGATGCCCGCGAAGACGGCGGATGAGATCGTCGTCGCTGAAGTGGCCGTCGCCGTGCAACAGTCCCACCGCCGCGCCGCGCAACGAAGCCAGGCCCTCCGTCGCGTCGGCAAGCTGCTCCAGACCCTGCCAACGCAGGAGCTGCCGATCAGGCGTGTCGCCCAACGTCCGCGCCGCCTGATAGAACGTGTTCATGGCGTCGAGCAGCTTCGGCTCCTGCTCTTCGCTCGCCGTGGCCAGGTCGGGCAATAGGTAACACGCCCGGTCGTAGGCCGCCGCGGCCAGCTCGTCGATGCCTGACAGGTGATGGGCTTCGAGTGGCTCGCGCGAGACGCCCAACAGCAGCAGGTTTTCCATCGCCTGCGCCAGCGAGTCGAAGGCGCCGTCCTCGGCGATCAGGCCGTGTAAGCGGTCGAGCAGGTCTTGCGTGTGGCGGTGCAGGCCCATGCGGCAGGCGTGCAGCACCAGCTCAGTGGCGAGGTCTGCCCGTCGTCCTTGCCCGGCCCGCTCGGCCTCGTGAAAATGCTCCAGCAGCCGGTTGGCGGCGGCCTCTTCGACCGTCGAGCCGTACAGTGATCGCTCGATCAGCGTCGATTCCGTCTGCGGCGACCAGTGATAGTTCCACACCTCCTGAATCCGTTCCAGCCGCTCGCCGCGCACGAAATCGGGGCCGCGCACCCAGCGGGCGAACGGCACATCGAGAAACGTTAGCCGGTGCAAGAAGCGGCTCGTTTCGCGATGGCTGCGCTTGCGATACAGGTCGAGCGTCGTCTCGGAGGCATCGACGCGGTCGAGCTTCAGCCGCAGCCGTGCCGCCGTCCGGCGAAAGTCGTGGACCAGCGGCGGCAGACCGGCTTCGGGCGGCACGTTGCCCACGCGGTCGCCCGCCAGCAGCTTGCGGGCCAGCGCCAGCACCGGTACGCCCTCGGTGTCGTCGGCGCCCTTGATGAACACCGAGCGGATGCCGTCGAGCAGATCCTCGCGCGACGGCCGAGGGTGCGAACGCAACTGCGCTAGGTTCCGGACCTGGGCCAAGGCCGCCACAGCGTCGGCCGTCGAAACCGGCAGGTTTTTGCGGCGGCACTGCCGGGCAAGCTCGACCAGCAGCCCGGCCACGTCGCGGCGTTCCCAGTGCCGCTGATAGAACTCCGGCGACGGCATGCCGCTGGAATAGCCGTTCAGCCGGTCGAGCTGTTCGAAGCCGTAACGCATGAGCACGACCTGGGCATCGGCGGCAGCAACCGGCACGTTGGGCGGCAGGCTGCCTTTCGTCCGCGGCAGGGCGACGGTGTGAAAGCCGCCGGTGACGACGAGCAAGCGCCCCGTGGTGCTGTCGATCGCGGCGGCCATCGCGGCCTCGCGGGCCAGGCACCCTTCGACCGCCAGCTCCGCGTCACCGTAGCCCAGCCGGGCAACGGCGCAATAGGCCATGACATTACGCATGAACTGCTCGGTCGAAACCTGCTCGTAGTCGACCTCATAAAGTGTGTCCCACAGATCGTCGGCATCGCGGGCGCCGGCCCGGCGGCAGGTTTCGAGCAGGAAATGGCTGTGGGTCAGCAGACGTTCGCCTTGCAGACTAACGGCGTGGGCCGGCGGCGGCTGTTGGCGGCACCGCACCATCTCGGCAAACGAGAGGTCGATAAACGCGGCCGGAATGCTCAGCTCGGCGGCCGTGCGCATCGCGGCCAGTTCCGGCGAAAAATCGCACAGCGGATAGTAGGCCGCGTGCCGTTCGGGCAGCTCGTTCGGCCGCCGCTCCACGTAGGTCATGTGGATCGCCACGGGCATCCGCGTCTCGGCGTGCAGCAGCAGCGGGATGAGGGGCGAAGCGTCGCGCGGGCCTTCGATGAGCACGGCATCGGGACGCATCTCGCGCACCAGCCGGCTCACGTGCCAGGCACAGGCCGGGCTGTGGTGCCGCACCGGAAAGTAGATCACACGCGCCGAGAGAACGACCGCGCCCATCAGCGCAGGTATTTCTACGATTCTTTCGCCTTGCATGGTGTATAGCGGCCGCAAGAGGTATACTATTTTTATATCGCTTCCTACCCGAGAAAACCATGACTCAGCACGGCACATCGACCATCCAACTCGACCTTCGCCTGTCGCCGCAAGCCGAGCAAAAGCTTGAGGCGGCGGCCAACGTTGCCCAGCGTTCGGTGGCTGAATTTGTCTTAGAAAGCGCACTGATCCGCGCCGATGAAACGCTAGCGGATCGCACTCGCTTTGGCCTAGATGCGGATCATTGGAAGGCGTTTGTTGAGGCGCTCGACGCGGAGCCTCGCGACCTGCCGCGCCTACAGCGATTGTTCCAAGAGGGAAGCGTCTTTGAGGCGAGTGGGACTCCGTGAGCGCTCCCCTCGCTATCGAAAAGCTCCGCGCCGATCACAACGTCGCCGACTTCGACTGCGGGCATGAAGAGTTGAATCGATTCCTCGTTCGATTCGCTTTGACTAATCAGCAAGCGGGCGCCGCGCAGACGTATGTGGCCGTTTCGGACCAGACCATCGTGGGCTACTATTCACTGGCGGTTGGCGAGGTTGCCTACGACGACGCGCCGAACCGCCCTGGCAAAGGCTTGGCTCATCACCCAATCCCGATCATGCTGCTCGCGCGACTCGCCGTGAGCACGGCCTGGCAGGGCCGCGGCCTCGGTTCTGGGATGCTCAAAGATGCCATGCGCCGGACACCCCAAGCGGCGGATATTGCAGGTATTCGCGCCATCGCCGTGCATGCCAAAGACGAGACGGCGCGAAGCTTTTACGCGCACTTTGGCTTCGTGCCGTCGCCCACCGATCCGTTGCACTTATTCCTGCTAATCAAAGATATTCGCCGGATTGCTAGCAATTGACCTTTCGCCGCCGCTACGGAAGTGATGCGCTGCCGGTTCGTTATCGGTTGGCTGTCACCGCAGATACTTCCGCGATTTCAAGAAGCTCTCCCATACGCCGCCTTTGGTTTTGCTCCGCTCGCGGACGACGACGTCGAAGTAGTGCTTGAGCTTCTTCAAGTCGTCGGCGTCGTCTTTGATGGCCGAGCCCGCCAGGTGCCGTCCGATGAATTCGGGCGTCAGTCGCCGCTCGCCGTAATAAAAAGCGTCGAGGCCGGCTTGCAGTCCGACCGAGACGGCCTCGGCGGTCGACATCACCGTCGACGGCCGCTCGATCTGCACCCCCTCGGCCGTGACGCCCGCCCGCAGGTCTTGAAACGTCGTGACCAGCAGCTCGATCACCTCGCGGTCGATCGTCACCTCGACCGACGACTCTTGCAGCAGCCGCTGGCATTCGGTCAAGACCAGCTTCACCTCTTGATCCAGTTCGCCGATGGGATGGACGGTTTCGAAGTTGAACCGCCGCTTCAGCGCGCTCGACATCTCGTGAACGCCGCGATCGCGGATATTGGCCGTGGCAATCACGTTGAATCCCGGCCGGGCCAGCAGCACGCGGTCCGCGCCGTGAAGCTCGGGAATGGTCATCAGCTTGTCGGAGAGCACGCTCACCAGCGTGTCTTGAATTTCCGGCGGGCAGCGGGTGATCTCCTCAAACCGCACGAGCACGCCCTGGCTCATGCCGACGTGGAGCGCACCGGGCACGAGCGCCCTGGGCGAAGGTCCTTCGGCCAACAGCAGCGCGTAATTCCACGAGTACTTGATCTGATCTTCGGTAGTGCCGGCGGTGCCTTGGATGGTATTCGTGGAGCAGCCGGAGACGGCGGCGGCCAACAATTCGGAGAGCATCGACTTGGCCGTGCCCGGTTCGCCGACCAGCAACAGTCCGCGGTTGCCGGCCAGCCCGACGATGGCCCGTTCGACCAGCACGTCGTCGCCAAAAAACTTTCGCTCGATGGCCGGCTTCTTTCCGCCGCAGATAAAGCTGCGGACGGCGCGTGGCGACAGCTTCCAGCCAGGCGGCCGCGGATCGCGGTCGGCCTTGGCCAGCGCAGCCAGCTCATCGGCGTAGAGCACCTCGGCGGGCGGCCGCAACACTTTTACATCGTTCGCCATCATGAAAGCAATACGGCAAAGTAGACCACGATCGCCGCGACCATGGCCAAGCCGCCGGCGATGGCCAGCAGCACGCGCCCGTTCAGCGGCTCGGTTTGCAACGGGCGGACGATCTCCGGCGGCTCGATGCCCGTGCCGAAATCGTGTCCGCACCATTCGCAGCGCCGCAGGTACGCCGGCTCGAACGGCTCGTCGCAAGTCGGACAGATCAGCAGTGCCGGTTCTTCGTTGGCATCGTCCATTTCCATCATGTCGGCCGCACGAAATCGCGTGCCGGTGGTTCTGCAGAACGGACAAACCGCCACTCGGGTCCGGCCGCACGCGGGGCAGCGCGCCTGGCCTTCGGCCACATCGTCCGTGTTCACATCCGCTTCGGCGCCAGGGATTTCGACCGCCGCCGCTTCCGACCGAGGCGGCGCGTAAGGGTTGCCGGCCTGCCGTTGCGCTTCGTCACGGTTCCGGAGACTCTGGATGAACTCCTTCTCTTCATTGGGGCCGGCCGTGGCCTGACGATTGCTTGGGCGGGCCGTCCCGCAGTGCGGACACTTGTCGAAGCGTTTTTCGGCTTCTTCGCCGCACTGCGGGCACTTCCACGTGGGGCCTTGCGTGAAGCTGGGCCAGTCGTCGAAGTGCGTGTCGAGCACCTCACGCGCTCGCAGGGCATCGGAGGCCCGCACGACGAGTTTGACGTAACCGACGGCGTTGCCCAGCAGCCAGTCCATGCTGACGATGTTTTCGTCTTTGAGGAAGCACGTGATCCCCTGCGTTTCCAGCGCAAGTCGCGCGGCCATCGCCTCGGCGGGCTTTACAAAGGTGGCAACGGGCAGCAGTTCGTCGGGCATGGCGGTCATCGTCATCGGTCGCCAGTAATGGCGAACAAGCGGCTCTTGGTAGCAATGTACAGAACGCCTCCTGCCGCGACGGGCGTGCCGTAAAGAGCGGACCACGTCAGTATAGCGTGCTTTAGGCCCGACACGCCATGAAGCCTATCGCCTTTCTCGGCGGATCCGAAATAATGAAAGCAGCCAGGCAGATTTGGGGCCGGTAACATAGGGTGCTTCCGCGATGACCGGCGAAACTTCAGGAACGTCTCTACCGCGTGAGACCGATGGCGGCGACAGCTCAGACAGGCGAATGACCGAGATGAGGCGGGCGCAACGGCCTGTCGTCGATCAGCCGCCCGTGCGCTGGCGAGAACTGCTGGCTGTCGTGGTCGCGGTTGTGCTCTGTGATCTGGCGATCTACCGAGGGCAAGGGTTTGCCGGATACGCGCTGCTGTTTGTCGTTTTGCCGGTCGTGTTCGCGTGGGGCGCCTTTCATCCACGAAGGGGTGCGGCTGTTTGGACGATCGGCGCGATGCCGGCGCTGTTGGCGGCCAAAACGATCTGGTGCGGGTCGGTACTGCTGGTGGCGGCGGGGTTCTCGCTCTTGGCGGCCTTTGCCATGGCGCTTTCGGGACAAACGCCGTTCGTGGCCGAGACGGCCGTCTTCGCCTCGCAGACCATCGCGTCGGGTTACAAACGCTTGGTGTACTACGGCCGGTCGACGGCGGCTTCGTCGCAAATACGCTTGCCACTGCTCGATTTCGGACTGCCCATCGCCGCGCTCTCGGTCTTCGGCACCGTTTTCATTCTGGCCAACCCCGACCTGGTGTCGTCGTTTTCCGAAGCGCTGGAGCAGTTCGCCAAACGCGCCCGCGAGTGGCTGTCGCGGTTGTCGGTGTATCAGTGGTATTAGGGTTCGAGGGTTTGATGCACCCGTGGCACGCTCATCCACGCCCCATTTATATTTATAATGCCATCCCACCGACACTCCACACGCGAGAACCTCCATGCCCCAAAAACCTCTTTCCGCCACCGAACTGGCCGCCTATGAACGCGACGGCTATCTTTTGCTGCGCTCGCTGTTCGACGCCGAAGAAATGGCCATCCTGCTCGATTACGCCCGAAATGACGAAAGGATGATGGCCAGTGCCTATGGCCGCAAAGATGCCACCGGCCACGAGACGCGGCTGGCGCTCTGGAACGAGCCGGGCGAAAACCTCTACGGGCTGTTCTCGCGGTCGCCGCGGATCGTCGATCGCGCCGAGCAGCTTCTGGGCGGCGAGGTGTACCACTATCACACCAAGATGATGCTCAAAGAGCCGTTCGTCGGCGGCGCCTGGGAATGGCACCAGGACTACGGCTATTGGTACAATAACGGCTGTCTCTATCCGCTCATGCTGAGCTGCCTGATCGCGGTCGACCGGGCCAACCGCGAGAACGGCTGCCTGCAGGTGCTCAAAGGTTCGCACCTCCTGGGCCGCATCGACCACGGCAAGACCGGCGACCAGACGGGCGCCGATGCGGAACGCGTCGAAGCGGCCATTGAGCGGCTGGAGCTGGTCTACGTCGAGGCCCAGCCGGGCGACGCCCTCTTTTTTCACTGCAATCTGCTGCACCGCTCCGACCAGAACCTTTCGCCGCAGCCCCGCTGGTCGCTGATCTGCTGCTACAATGCCGCGCGGAACGACCCCTACAAAGAGTCGCGGCACCCACGGTATACGCCGTTGGTCAAGGCGGCGGATTCGTCGATCAAAGAATGGCGGAGTCAGGGAGAGCGAATCCAAAATCCAAAATTGAAAATCCAAAATGGCCCAGTATGATAGAAGCATTCAACGAGTCGCCACTTTCCAGGTCACGCGGTGCATACCAAATTCATCGAAATGTCGGGCAAGACGCTGGTCCGCGTCGTCAATGAGCAGGAGATGCAAGTCGACGCCTTGCACCAGTTGGGCATCAGCGACGAGAGCCTCTTGCGGGTCAACGCGCAAGGCGATATCGAGCTGCGCCGCGTCGATCGCTGGGACGTGATCGGCGGCATGCTGGGCGACTTCGCCGACCGCGTGCGCCGCGAAACGGGCCTCGACTGGGCCTGATGCGCTTCGGGCCGCTCGCCATGTCTGCCGATCTGATGCTGGCCGTCGCTTTTCTCGGCTGCCTCGCTGCCGCCGCGGTGTTGGCTTATGGCATCGCCAGGCTCGACATCAGGCTTGTGGCGGCCGGCGGTGCAGCGGCAGGGATGATCTGGCTCGGCTGGGGGTGGTCGAGTGAAGCCGAGTGGACCACCTACCGGCTGGCCGATCTCAGGTTGCATGTCGTCGATTCCGCCACGGGCAAGGCTCTGCAAGGCGTCACCGTAAACACCGTTGCCTCCTCTGAGCGGACGGAACGTGCCGTCTACCGCCTGCCCGCCACGCTGGCCGCAAGGGGCATATTCTCCGTCTCGATCATCGCCGAGCTGCACCTGACCGGGTCGCTGCTCGGTCAGCTTCGGCAACCCGCCACGCACACCAAGGTTGCCGATCAGGAACTGGAGTTCAAAGCCCCCGGCTACCGGCCCCTGCACCGAAACCTGACGCAGTTGCTGCCCGATGGCTGGCCGGCCGCCCCTTTGCCCGCGACGCCCGTTCAAGTGCGGCTCGATCCGGATTGACGCAGGCCGGCATCTGGCTCGCCTACGGCTTCTTTTGCTGCCGCCACCACGCGCGGACTTTCTGGCGCATTTCGGGCGGATTGAAGCGATAGCCAATGCCGCCGAACTCCGCCAGGCGCGGGTCGTCGGCCAGTTCCAGTCCGAACTTTTCCACCGCGATGCCGTGCAAATCGACCAGAATCGCCGCCGCGGTGGCGCCCACGTCGCTGGGCGTCGGACTGTTGAGCACCAAAGGATCGGTGCGGTCCAGAAGGTCCGCTAAAATGCGTTCCCCGTCCGGACCCGGACCGCTGGCCAAAATGGCCAATGTCGCAATCCATGGCCAGTTCTCGGGAGCACGGGGCGTCGGCTTCGCCAGCTTGCCGGCCTTGATCGCTTTGAGGATGCCCGGCACCGCTTCGTAAGTGCCGATTTCGACCAGCATGTTGCAAAGGTTGACGTGCGGGCAACCAAGCCCCGCACGTTCGAGCCGCTGCCGGTCGGTCTGGGGCGGATCGCCGACCGTCTGCAAATACTGGCCTGCGAAACGAGAGACGGCATGAGCGTCGAGTGAGGGCAGCATCACCAGCTCGGTGTATTTGAGCGGGCGTTTTTCCGCGGCCATGCGGTTCAGAGTTCGCTCGGTCAACTCCGGCAGCCGCGCGTCGCGGTCGGCCTTGATCTGATAGTGATAGGCCAACCGCGTTCGCGGCGTCGGCAGATTCACGACCACTAATTGCGTGTCGGACCGCAAGATGAACGGGTGAGGAAAAAGCACGTCCACGGGATACTCGCCCGGCTTCAACACGCCGTCGCTGACGCAATGTGCCCGGCGGTCGTCGAGGCGGTCAAAGAGCGTGGGCTTGGCCGCACCGGGCGCGTGATACTCTTCGCCCAGCGGCGACTCGACGATGCTGGCCAGCTTGCGTTCGGTCCACGCCTCGACCGCCAGCCACGGCCGCACCCATCCGGCCAGCTCGGCCAACCGCTGGCGTGCGTCGTCGTCTACGTGCCCGGCGGCGAGCCGTGCATCGAGGGCGGCCTTCACGCGGCCAGTCTGGTCGACGCGGGCCAGCAAGTTGAGCAGCTCGGAATGGGCCGCTTCGCGCTGCGCCAGCCGCCGCTTGCGCTCCAGCCGGGCACGCGTCTCCTGGATCGAGCCTTCCGAAACCGGCGGCGGCAACGGTCGCGTCAGCAGTTCGATCCAGCGATCGATCTGCTCCTGTTCGACGGCGGGCCAGCGCCAGGTGCGCGGATCGCTCGATAGCCACACGAGCTGGGCGCGGTCCCAGACCGGTTGCACGCGCTCGCGCGTCTGTCGCGAGAAGGTCGGATCGCGCAGCCGCGGCCGTAAGCGCTCGACGACGCGGCAGGCGTTGCCCGGTCGTTCGACAATCGTCTCCAAGCGGGCCAGCGCGCCCGTGCGAGCGGCATAAGTGTCGCCGTCGAGCTGCTGAATGAGGCGATCGAGTTCTTCGTCGGAAATGTCTCGCGGCGGCGCGATGGTCACGGTGGGCAGCGCGGTTGCCAGCCGCCGGAGGCGACAACGCGTCTCGTAGGACGTGCTGCCGTCGTCAAGGGCCGCACGCACCGCCCGAGCGACGGCATCGCGATGCTTCGCGTCGGCGGCCAGCCGCTTCAAACCGGTCATCGACTTCTGACGGGTCTCGTAAGCGTCGTCGTCGAGGCTGCGAATGAGCTGGGCCAGATCGGCTGTCGATGCCGGGCGGTCGTCGGCCGCCAAGATCGCGCAGGCCAACGCGCAGAGCGCGGCCGCAGTGCCCGCCCGACGAAGAAGGGTCCAAATTTCGGAGAGCCGCATGTTTGCGCTTCCGTGAGGTTGTGCTCAAAGCTGTAGGGTGGGACCAGCGAGCTTGCGAGCGCCGGCCCACCCTACATGTTGCACGAGACTCACAGTATCATACAGTATGTCGAGCGTCGATCACAATGAAACCCCCAGCCGCTACGTCGTGGGCATCGACCTGGGCACGACCAACTCGGCCGTGGCTTTCGTCGATACCTCGGCCGACGCCGGGCAGGTGCGCACCTTCGCCGTGCCGCAGTTGGTGGCGCCCGGCGAGGTCGAGGCCCGAGAAACGCTGCCGTCGTTTCACTACGAGGCGGCGCCCGGCGAATTCGGCGGCGGGTCCTTCAGGCTTCCCTGGGACGCACACGAGCGCAACTACGCCGTGGGCCTCTTCGCACGCGAGCATGGCACCGACGTGCCCGGCCGCTTGATCGCGTCGGCAAAGTCGTGGCTCTGCCATCCGGGCGTCGACCGCACGGCGCAACTTCTCCCCTGGCACGCCTCGGCCGACGTCGAGCGGCTATCGCCCGTCGAAGCCAGCGCGCGTTATCTGGCGCATATTCGCGAGGCCTGGAACCATCGCTTCACCAAAGAGCCGCTTGAGCGGCAGGAGATCGTGTTGACGCTGCCGGCCTCGTTCGACGAAGTGGCCCGCGAGCTGACGGTGCCTGCCGCCAAGCTGGCCGGGCTGCCGCGAGTCGTGTTGATCGAAGAGCCGCAGGCGGCCTTTTATGCCTGGATTTATCACCAGGGTGATCGCTGGGAAACGTTGGTTTCGCCCGGCCAGAAAATTCTGGTGTGCGACATCGGCGGCGGCACTTCCGACTTCACGCTCATCCGCGTGCGCCGCACCGACGACGGCAAAGTGCGGTTCCATCGCGTGGCGGTCGGCGAGCATCTGCTCTTGGGCGGCGACAATCTCGACCTGGCACTGGCCCATCACATCGAGCGGCGGCTGACCGGCGACGGCAAGCTCGAGCCGCGGCAGTGGAGCGTGCTGGTGAGAACGTGTCGGCGGGCCAAGGAAACAATGCTTTCGCCCGGCGCCGGCGAGTCGTT
Organism: Pirellulales bacterium; assembly: GCA_035533075.1. NCBI lineage: Bacteria > Pseudomonadati > Planctomycetota > Planctomycetia > Pirellulales > Pirellulales bacterium. The sequence continues at coordinate 24,486 of DATLUO010000143.1, forward strand.
GCGGATCAACCTGCCGTCAAGTGGCGCGCGGCTGATCGGCGGCGGATTGCAGGTGGAGTTGGCGCGCGACGAGATCGAGCGGCTGTTGCTCGACGGCTTTTTGCCCAGGGTCGGGCTGGACGATAAGCCGGCCGCCCGACGTAGCGGCTTCCAGGAGTTCGGCCTGCCTTATGCCGCCGATGCCGCCATCACCAAATACCTGGCGGCGTTTTTGTCGGCGCACCGCCACGTGGCGCTCGACGGCGAGTCGCACGGCGAAGACAATCACGATCCGGCGCGGCCCGACCTGGTACTGTTCAACGGCGGCTTTTTTGCGTCGCCCATGCTCCGCGGCCGGCTGCTCGATGTGCTGTCGTCGTGGTTCGCCAAGGCGACGGCCGGCACGCCCTGGCAGCCGCATGTGCTCGACAACGAACGGCTCGATCTGGCCGTGGCCCAGGGAGCGGCCTACTACGGCATGGTGCGGCGGGGCGTGGGCGTGCGGATCGCCGCCGGGCTGGCCCGCACCTATTACATCGGCATCACCGGCGCCGAGGGCGAAGCGGCGGTCTGCCTCTTGCCCGCCGGCAGTGAAGAAGGCAAGACCGTCGATCTGGCCGGCCGGCGGTTCGAGCTGACCATCCGCGAACCGGTTGAGTTTCCGATCTATTCGTCGAGCACGCGGCTGACCGACCAGCCCGGCGAAATGTTGCCGTTCGATCCGGAACAGATGACGGCCTTGCCGCCCATCCGCACCGTGCTGGAAGCGACCAAGAAGGGTGCCGGTGCGGTCGTGCCCGTCGAACTGCACGCTCGGCTGACGGAGGTGGGCACGCTCGATTTGTGGTGCGGCGAGATCGCCGGCCCGCGCCGCTGGCGATTGCAGTTCGACGTGCGGGCAGCCACCGAGACCGATCGCGAAGGCCATCGAGGCCGTGGCGAGGCCCAAGGCGTGTTCGACGAGGCGCTGCTCGAAAGCTGCCGCCAAGCGATTGCCGCGGCGTTTAGCGGAGCGTCGGCGTCGGCGGCGGCAAGCGGACTGGTGAAGCGGCTGGAGGAGCTTTCCGGCCTGAAGCGGCGCGAGTGGCCCATGACGCTGCTGCGCGGCTTCTGGGAAGCGTCGATCGAAGTGGAACCGGGCCGCCGCCGCAGTGCCGAGCACGAAGCTCGTTGGCTTTATCTCACGGGTTTCTCGTTGCGGCCTGGCTATGGACTGGCGGTCGACGACTGGCGTGTGGCGCAGACGTGGCGGCTGTTGCAGGGCAAGCGTGCCCATCATACGCCCGCCTGCCGGGTGGAATGGCTGATTCTTTGGCGCCGGATCGCGGGCGGCCTGAACGCCGGCCAGCAAGCGTCATTGGCCGACCCGTTGCTGGCCGCGCTGCGTGCCGCGAAGAAAGGGGGCAAATCGCGGCGACCCGACGTGGGGGCCGGCTCGCACGAAGCGGCCGAAGCTTGGCGGCTGTTGGGATCGCTGGAGCTGATTCCTGTCACCACGAAAGTGGAGCTGGCTGCCGCCATGCTCGATCTGGCTCGGCGCGAAAAGGTGGGTGCGGTGCGCGACGCCGCGTTGTGGGCCGTCGGGCGTTTGGGGGCCCGCGTGCCGATGTATGGGCCGCTGAATGCGGTCGTTCCGCCCCAGGAGGTCGAGCCGTGGCTGCGACAACTCCTGGAGGCGGAGGCCGAACCCGCAACGGTCGCTTTCTCGCTCGTGCAGTTGGGCCGCCGCACGGACGACCGCCACCGCGACGTCGGCGACGACGCGCGGCAGCGGCTGCTGGGCTGGCTCGACCGCAACGCCGCCCCGCCGCACTACCAGGAGCTGGTTTCGCACGGCGGCGAGCTGGCCGAAGACGAAGCGGGCCTGATGTTCGGCGAGAGCCTTCCCAAAGGCTTGCGGCTGGCGTCGCCCGGCCAGCCCGACGAACGATAGTCGGCCGTCGCGCGCCACGCCCACGCCAAATCGTGGAAATGAATGTATGTCACGACCGAGCGCATTGCGACACGCGTGTCACGTCCACGCGCTGTTGGTGCGCGATGGCTTCTGCTTGCGAATGAAAAGCGCCGCGCGCGGCGCTTTTGCCGACCGTAGCCCTTTCGCTCCGCGAGAGGAAAGCCGTTTACTCCGCGACCATGCGACACGCGTGTCGCCTCTGCGCGTGCCGCCGGAGACGAACGGGCCGCAGTCACTTTGGCCGCGCGCGGCCAAAGTGAGCACGATGACGGATGACACCCCTCCAACGGATGATTCGCAAACCCTTGCCGCCAAAGATTTTGCGCTTCCGCTGCGGCATGCGGCGACATCCGTTTCTAAATGGCGCCTTCAGGGCATTTCGAAGATGGCCATTTCGTGCCAAACGAAGCAGAGCGATGAACACCGACTTTTGCAAACGTTGGCAGCCTTCAAAGACGTAGCAGCCGCGCAGTGGAGGTTGGTCGTTCTTCGGGCGGCCACGCACCACGGACCAGAAGCAATTTTCACTTTTCAAAGAGCGATCCGCGCGCGTCGCTCAAAAACCGGTCAGAGGTAACCCCACCATTGGCCAACTGACAGATTCTGTCAGTTGATCGGGCGTTCCCCGTCCCGCCGGCCACGCCGGTAGCGTGCCGACGACGCTCAACCTTGGCGAAGCCGACGTCCTTTTTCCACGTCCTGCAATAGCCCGAGCCGCTGGGGCACGGTAAGATAATGGAAAACGAGGTAACCATGATCGAACTTACAGAACAGCAAATGCAAGCCCTGGAACACCCGGAAGTTGTCCCGCCGCACGTACTGAACCCCCGGACCAAGGAGACGTTCGTCTTGCTGCGCGTGGAGGAATTCCAACGCCTCAAAGATGCCGACTATGATGATAGCCCGTGGACAAGGGAGGAGCTCGAAGCTCTGGCGTGGGAGCGGCTCAAACACGAGGATTGGGACGAGTATGATAATTTGCCGGAGAAGTCATGACACGTGGTGACATCGTACTTGTCCGATTTCCGCATCCATCCGGCCAACGCGGCAAGAAGCGGCCTGCTGTGGTCGTGCAGTCGGACTCTTACGCCAACAGGGTCAGGACGGTTGTTGTCGCCGAAGTTACGAAAAACCTGACGATGAAAGGCGACCCCGCGTGTCTCTTCATCGACGTCAGTACGGCCGAGGGCCGAGCGACGGGTTTGCTTGTCGATTCGGTTGTTTCTAGCTTGGTCCTCGACACCGTTTACTCGGATGCCGTTGCTCTGGTGCTCGGGAGGCTTTCGCCAATGCTCGTGCAAAGATTTAATGACTGCTTAAAAGTGGGATTGGGGTTGCCTTGAGCCGACCAATTTGACCGACGGGTTCCGCACCCTGCCGGTGCGCCGCGCGGCTACGTGGTTGGTACGCCCTGGAACGAACCGGCGAAGCCGCTAGGCCGAACGCCGATGATCTGCCCACGGTTAAAAGCAAGAACCTGACGGGCCCGACAACGGCTGGAGCAACATCGCAGCTCGGCCGTAGGTGAGACTTGCCACGCCCGCCTTGACCCGTTCGGCATCGCCTTGGAGAATTACGATGCCATCGGGCAATGCTGGCGGACAAAAAGACCGTTTCGCTCGCGGCTTTCAGGCAAAAGATGCTGCCTACGCCTTGTGGCGTTCGGTCGGCGCAACCGACGGCGAGACGGTCGACGGGCATCGTGCAACAGCTCGAACGGAACGAGTATCGAATCCAATCGTTGCTGCAGGCGGCCGTGGCCAGCGCAGCCTTTCGCACGAAATAGAAGATTGCCCACAGCATGAATTGTATCTTAGCGGAGGCACTATGAAGCGAGACATGGATTTAGTGCGACAGATTCTTCTGACGATTGAGGCACGATCGGCCGATTCGTGCAGCGTCGGTGTTGAGATACCGAGCCGCAGTTTTCATGAAGTCGGAGACCATTTGCGCCTAATGGAAGACGCAGGTCTTGTAGATGGTGTTTCTATGAGTTCCAGCAGCGTCACTTGCATTCGCATGACTTGGCAAGGATATGACTTTCTTGAAGCGGCACGCAATGACACAGCTTGGAACAACGCGAAGGACATCACCATCAAGAGGACGGGTGGCCTGGCGATGACGGCAATCACAGAAGGTCTGAAAGTCGGCAGTCCGTGAAGGTTGGACCGAACCGACGCCATGCCTCCCGTCTTTAAGCGACGCGAATAGCTTGGTGGCGGACTTTGAGCTCCGTCGCCAAAAGTTGACGATCGCGGCTGCCGATGCACACTGCGCTAACGCGTAGTCCTCTTTGAAGGCTTCGGCTTCCACTTCGGTTTAGTTTTCGCCGGTTTGTGGTGCTGGCGCCATTCCTTAAAGGCCGCCAGGTCGAACGGCCGCAGTACGACGGTGCCTTCCTTGTTTTCAACACGTTCAAAAACCTGATCAGGCTCGAAGTCGTCACCCTCGGCATATTTGGAAGCGTCGATGTCCTCTACGCGAACAGTCTTCGTAATCTGGAATTCTTTGGCAGGATAATTTTGCCCGCTTTTTCGACGCCCTTCAATGTCGAGTGTTCCAGTCTGATATGCCGGAAATGTTTTGACGAAAGCCACCTCAACGACGATTGCCCGCGCATCGACATGTTCGACCACGGCGGTCACGGTTAGCTCGACCTGCCGCGCGGGGAGCGAGCCTTCGACCATGCCGGTTTGAATTATGCCGCACGGCAAGAACGAAACGCTTCCAGCATCTTTCTCCCAGCCATTGTTCTCCCATTGAAAGATTGTCGGGAGGAAATCGGCACCTTCATTGATTTCTCTTCCTCGTTTCTTGTCGGACTTGGTCTTTGCCATCAAATAATTCGTCGAGGATATCCACCACTCTTTCACCGCGAGTTTCTGCGATAAGCCTCCCGACCAACCGGTGATCTTCGTCCCAATACTTTGAATTCAAATCATTGCGCAATTCTTCGCATATCGCTTTGATATATTCATCGTCACTCGATTTGCTTTCGTCATCGAGCCAAACATTCAACGCGATACATATTTTTGTCTTTTCCTGCCGCTCCATCCCGATTTCCAAAACGACATTTATGTTCATGGGCTTTCTCCAGTGCTGAACAGAAACAAAACGTCAAAATCTGATCCCCAAAACGCCGAAAGCCGACAATCACAGGATTGTCGGCTCTAAATAGCAGTCACGTTGTTAGAGGAAATGAAACTACGGCAATCAGAATTGCATTCTTTTTAATTGTAGCGCCGTATCGTTGTGGTATTGGTCTCCGGGGTACTATACGACGGGCCAACTAGCGCGGCCTTCCAGCCATCACTTTATGGCCGCAGTGGCCGAAGTCAAGACTCCCCCAAGGAATTTTACCGACGAGGATTCTCAGGGCAGCCAACCGTGGGGATGGACGACGGAGAAGAAACGGTGTGATATTTTTCAAACCGTTCCTGCGCCCTTTTTTCGACCTGCCAGCCTTTTTGCCTCGCGGTGAGTTTGACGTCGGCGATCGTGCCCGCACTTGGGCCAACCTGCTCGCGGAAGGTACCATGCGACAAAGACGGGTAGGCCGGCCGCGGCGATGGCGTCGATGTCCGCAACGTCCCGTTCAACCGTGAGCTACGTTATCGGCCGCTTCATGATCAGAACGACTTTGCCATACGCAGTGCCAGTTAAGTCGTGAAGTGCGTGTTCGATGTCCTCGCTGCGACCGAGTTTGCTTGCCCAGCGACCGCTGAGCTGATACGCTTGGTCCCGCAGTCCTGGGAAGACGTCCTCCAGACTGGGCTCTACCATTCATAGCCCTTCTCTTTGCCCCACCGCAGCCAAGCCTCGGCCGCTCTGTCAACGTTGCCGCGGTCGGCGGGGGAAACGGGGTCGGCGCCCGTGATCTCGCGCAGCGCCCGGTGCCAATGGCCGGTGCGGTTCTCCGATTCGCGAAGTAGAAGCGGAATGACGGGAGCCCCCATGCCGACAATCTCGCGAAAGGCGGGATGGCCGACCAACTCGCTGCTGGAGGAGACATAGGCCGTCTCGGCGCGCCAAACCGACACCAGCCGACGGAATCTCTCCTCAATGGTTTCTCCCGGCTCGGCGGCCTCTTTCCGCTTGACTGGCACCGTAGGCATGGTCGCGGTCTCCTTCAATCGGGGCGAACGTCGAACAATTTCTCTCCCATGATTATACACTTCTCCTGTGCCCCGGGTCAGGAAATGGTGTCGTCAGGAAACGGTGTCGATATTCTCAAACGGTTCCTGCACCCCTCTTTTCGCCCTGCCAACGTTTTGCCTCGCGGTGGGTTTAACGTCGGCGATCTTGCCCGCACTTGGGCCAACCTGCTCTCGGGACAGTTTCCAGGCGACAAAACGGCCACCTCGTCGATGAAGACGGCCGGGGCGAGCAGTTCCTGGATTTGCCGCTGGTATTCATCGCGCAGCCGGTCGGCTTTCGGCGCGAGCGGGCGCGACAACATCCAGGCCGGCAACGGCGACAACATCCTCATCGACGGCGGCGTGCAAGCGACCGGGGGCGACACGCGGGGCCAGGTGCTCGCGCTTTGGGAGAGCGACATCGCCGGCCACGATTCGGCGGCGTCAATCACCGGCGACCTGAGCAACAACCTGCCGATCGACTACAACACGACCAGCGCCAACACGCTGCGCGCCGGCAAGGGTTTTGACGCCTTCTTCGCCACCTACGCCAAAGACAACATCCGCGCGCGGCCCGGCGACCTGGCGAACGGCAGCGTCGTGGCCTAGGGCCAGCATGGACGACGGCCTCCGCACCGCCTACGACATGCCGCTGATGGTCCTGCTGAGCACTTGCGTGATCCAGGAACGGATCGTTTCACCGGTCGGAGCACGAGTCCGACCGAAAGCTCAATCGGCGTCCCGGTCGAGCGTGATCTGCGCCGGCAAGCATCCGGCGGCCGTGATATCGCGCACCGCGCTGCCGATCGCCTCCGCGAGAGAGCCGGCTTCGCGGTCGAATTCGAGCGAAACGACGCCTTCACAACAACCAAGCGAGGCGTCGTCGCAACCGGCCTCGTAGAGTCGGTTGGCCAGCTCTTCGCTGACATCGTCCAGCCCCTCAAGG